>NZ_JAMXFI010000089.1:0-32310 GCF_025460875.1 Microvirga yunnanensis | reverse complement strand
TCAGCCACCCGCACCCGCAGATCGAGAGAATAGCAGTGACCCATGATCCACCTCCCGTTCCACAGAGTGAATCACAGATCTCACCAAGCCAAAACCCCGGGAGTCGGATTTCCTGTCCGGTGCTCTAAGCCCAAGCATCGGCCACACTCGGCGCTTGACGGCGCGACGATCCTGCTCGATGCGGTTGTCATCGGACATGGATCGGCCGACACCTACATCCCGGTTTCTACAGGCTGGCGGATCAGGTATCCGCAGCGCACTGGGATAGGGGTGTCGGAAGCACTTAAGGTGGTCAGGCCGAGTTGCCTGATGAGCTGAGAGCTCAAGTTGCTATCTGGCCGCCCCTTGGACTGGCGCGGGTGCGCTGCGAGCGCGGGTTCGTAGTGTTCATGTGGCCCGCAGGCTCCCGAGGTTGTTCCACCGAACAGCTAGTCGCAGTCATCATAGTGCCAGTTAGAGCCTAAAGGACGGTCCAGTTGCTGGCCCATCCAGCCCATATTCAGGTAGCCGCTAAACAGCCGTTTGATTGATATCAGGAGGGGGTCTGCTAGCTTCGCATCTGGTTGAAACAAGTGGGTCATGGGGAACCCTCTGTCGATGATACTCCCAGCCGGATCAGCCTCTGCCCGAAAGGCTGAACTCGCAATCGGGCCTTGGAGCTACTCCGGATGGGGAGCTTATCGCATAATGGGGTGAGAACAAGACCCCCCAAACACGCGTCGGCATTATCAAGCAAGCACATCTTTTCTTTTGCAGCTAAGCTTTTGCGTGAAATTCTGATCTCGTGATCTAGGCCGGATCAGGAGGCCAGCGTGCAGCTGTCTGTCGGCCAGATACTGAGTAGGGTCACTACTGAGCCTCATTGGCGTGGATCTGGCACGCCAACCCCAGCGCCCGTTCCACGCCGTCCGGAAGAACGATGCCGAACTCGGCTAGGATGCCGCAGATCATGTTCACCAGCTGCGTGCGTTGCCTGACCAGAAGGTCGCGGGTGCGATGAAGCGACAAGACGGATCGACCATGACTATCCGCTGATGATCGCACAGCTCACACGCCAGCACGGCGCGCGAGCCTTTGCGTTGAACTCGGCAACAGGGGCTGACCCAAGCTCGCGGTTCTTCTACAACCGCGTCAAAGGAGAGGTGGAGGAGGCGATTCGAGGTGTCGGATCCCCATCCTTGACCATCGTTCGCCCTGCCCTGATCGGAGGTGACCGGGACGAGTTCCGGCCCGCGGAGTTCGCGGCCATGCGGATCCTTCGGCTGGCCGATCCGCTCCTGCCCCGCCGCTACAGGATCGTGCCCCATGAGCGGATCGCCAGGGTTCTGTTGGAGGCGGCGGCCACCGCCCCGTCCGGGGAGCACATCATCGAGTCAGAGGCGATCACGGCGGCGAGAGGTTAGATTCCAGGCTCAGCCGACTCCGCCCCGGGTATGATGCCGTTGAAACCGGGTGAACACGAATCGCTGTTGACTGCCAGACGGTGTCCGATGGTTCTCCTCGACAGCATCCAGGAGGTCGAAGTCGGACCCGAGCAGGATTGCAATCGCGGCTGGGTCCGCCCGCAGGACTGGCAGGCCGCTGCAGCGCTCCGGCCCGCTCGGCGCAAAGCCAGAAATCAGAGCGTAGCCACCAGGGTTCACCGCCTGGCGAAGTGCCTCCGCGTAAGCTGCCCGATCCCGCGGCTCCGTCAGGAAATGCAGGGTGGCCCGGTCATGCCAGAGGTCAACGGTGAAGTCGGGCTGCCATGCCGCAATGTCGGCAACGATAAAGCGGACCGAATGTCCATTGCCGCCAAGGCGCGCTCTTGTCCGCTCCAGGGCAACCGCCGAGACGTCGAGGACGGCAATGTTGGTAAACCCCTCCTCAAGAAGGGTGTCCGGCAGGCGCGAGGCCCCTGCCCCGACATCGAGGATTACAGCGTCTTTCGGAAGGTTGCAGGCGCGTATCAGGCGCAGGGAGGTTTCCGGCGTTGCCTGGAACCAGCTGACCGCCTCGTCCGCCTTGGTTGTGAAGACCCCGTCCCAATGCTCCGGACGTGTGCTTGGCATGGTCATCCCCCTGCCGGACTGGCCTTGGTGGGCGAAACAGCCCCGGCCTGACGATGATCGGGGCTGCTGCTATTGTACAACGTCCTCCGCCCCACCGTTCATCTTAACCGGGATCCCCAGGTAGCGGATTCCGAGCCTCTTACTTCCGGAATACGAGGCTGAAATTGTGGGCCGGCATTGTGATGCGCTCGACGAGTTCGAGCCCATGCCCTCTTGCGAGGTCAGCCACCTCTTCCAGATCACGGACACCCCACTCCGGATTCCGGCGTCTGAGGTCCTGGTCAAAGGCCTCGTTGCTGGGAGCCGTGTGGGCGCCATTCTCCTTGTAGGCTCCATAGAGAAAGAGCACGCCGCCCGACGGAAGCACGCGCCCTGCCCCGCCCATGAGCCCCTGCGTCGCCTGCCAGGGAGAGATATGAACCATGTTGATGGCGACGACTGCGTTGGCCCGCTCCACGGGCCAGTTTGGGGCGGCGGCATCCAGCTTCAACGGCGCAAGGAGATTGGGCAGCCCTGAAGCGGATCGATGAGCCGCGATGCTGTTCAGAGCCTGCTCATCCTGATCGGTGGGTTGCCACGTCAGGTGCGGCAGCATGGAGGCGAAATGAAGGGCGTGCTCGCCGGTCCCGCTGGCAATCTCCAGAATCAGTCCGCTGGCTGGGAGAACCCGCTGCAGGACGGCCAGAATGGGATCCCGGTTCCGTGCCACCGATGGCGAGGTCAGGGCTGCATCCATGTTCCGTGAGTTCGTCATGACGATAGCCGATTTCCTCATACGCACGTCGGGCAGGCCGGGCCGTTACGTCGGATACAAAGCGCCATTACCGGTAAAGTCTGTCAGCGCTCTTTAGCGGATTCGACGCATTCAGCACTGTAGCATGCTTGTTAGGCCCGGCATGGGTCGAGCAGCAACGATCCCCTCCCCGTCGGGAGCGGCCCTTCCCCGCAGGCTGGCCGTGGCAGCCTGTGCGTCCACCAGATACCCTCTCTGTCTCATGGAAGTTTGGATGTTATGCAGCCTGTCGGATCGGATGTACCGAGCTTGATCCGCTCCGCGACTAGGGTTTGCAGGCGCCAGAGGTTACGATCACGGATGCCTTGCTCCTCCAGGTGCGCCACCGTGTTGTGGAGATACTCGGCGCAGGAGCCCCAATGGCCGCAGGCCTTCGCCAGCACATTGGCAACCTGCTCCGGCGGCAGCCTACCCGTGTAGAAGCGCGACCGGCGGTTCATCACGAAGGCAATAGCACTAAGCGGACCTTGCTCCGTCTGGACGGTGATCCAGCGCGGAATGTTGTTGGGCGGCTTCACGGTGATCTCGCGCCTGACCAGCTTTTGGAGTTGCCCTTCCAGATTGTCCCCTGGCAGCCTGAACACGACACCTCGGCACTGGCCGCCGCGGTCGAGGGACATCATTAGCCCGGGCTGCTCCCGGGTGCCGCGGAAGCGCTCAATCCGGAAGCAGAACGAGCGGTGCCACCCTTGGGCCGTGCCCCGCCGCGTCTCCACGTGCTCCAGCTCGGGCTTCCAAATCAGGGAGCCGTAAGCGAACAGCCAGGTATCCGGCCCGTCGGGGCGAGAGGCCATGAGGCCCTGCACGAGGGCGTGATAGTCTTCATCCCCATGATAGGTCCAGGTCGGATCGGGGCCGGGATCCTCCAGGACGCGATGGACCTGCGCCACGTGCTCCGGCGTGAGTGCCATGTGCCGGCTTCGCATCAGAATACCCTGCTGACAATGGGCTGTCGCTGCCCGATGATACTCGCAGGCGAAGGCGGTGTCGCGCACTCGGAATCCTCACCATTGCCCGCTCTCCGCTATATGGAACCGGCATGGCTTTTGCGATCAGCCTCAAGGCGGTGAACGACGCCGCAGACCCGATCAGGGCGCTGTGGAAGGAGGTTGCGCGCTTCGAGAGCCGTGCTTCCATGGGGGCCCTGGGCTACCCGCCCCATCTCACCTTGGCTGTCTACGACAAAATTCCTCCGGTCCAGGCAAGCGATGTACTCCGCGAGGCATTCGCAGGGATGCCCGTCCTCCGCCTCACCTTCACGAGGCTGCGCTTCTTCGATGACCCGCTGGTGCTTTGGGCGGAGCCTTCCCCTTCTGCCGATCTCACCAGCGCCCATGCAAGGGTGCATGCCTGCATCGATCCCCGGTTCTGTCATCCACATTATCGGTCTGGTGCCTGGGTTCCCCACTGTACGCTGGGAACGCAGATCCTGCTCAAATACCGAGCGGAAGCCCTGGCACTTGCCGCCCGTCCCATCTCGGCATTCGAGGTCGTCTTCGATGTCGCGGACTGTGTTTCCTTCGCACCCGTGGTCGTTATGGCCGAGCAGCCGCTTGCCCGACCCGGGTAGCCCGGTGCATCCTCGTGTGAGAGGAACATCTGCCTCATTCCGGCAGGCTTTGTGGAGCACTGTTTTCGGCCCTCACCGCATCCCGATTTGACGCTCCAAAGCAGATCAGTTGGAGGGTGGACGCATGTTGAAGCCATTCACCACGGAACGCCTCGCAATCCGTCAGCTGGAACTCCAGGACGCCCCCGAACTGGCCAGGATCAGCGACATCCCGGCCGTGAGCCAGTGGATGGCCTTCATGGAAGGTGGCTTCCCGCTGGAGAAGGCGCAGGCCCTCATCGCCAGCCAGGATCAGACTAGGGAATACTTCTTTGCGGTGCGGCTGCCCGATGGGACGCTGATTGGGGCCATGGGGGTCATCGATCACCCCGATGGGACCATCGAGGTCGGCTACTGGTTCGGTGTCGACCACCAGGGCAAGGGTTATGCGTCGGAGGCCCTCCGGGGAACGCTCGATCAGATTGCCGCCGATCCTGCGCTGGGACCTCGTCCGGTCTTTGCCGAATGTCGACCGGACAATGCCGCTTCCATCCGGCTGCTGACCATATGTGGACGGCCCCCGCCTCGCAAGAAGATTTCAGCAATGGTTTGATCGGATCGCTTGCGGTCATATGTTCGGCCTGTGAGTTCGGTCGCACATGACCGTTGGCCAAGATGGTTTCCGCGACACGAGGTCCAAACAAGACTGCGACCTGTCAAGGCCATTGGCCAGCACGGAGTCTCTCGTGTCTTGGATCGATCGATCACACCATCTCCTCGTTTCCTTGCAAGACCCGGCCTCAGCCCGGCGCGGGAGCAGTGTCGGCGGCTGCCCGCATCGGCTGATTTCTAGGCAGCGCACGCCGATGCGGGCGGGGCTGCTGAGGCTTTGTAACCCTCGCCCGTGACCATGAGCTTCCACGCGATCCGGGCGATCTTGTTGGCCAGCGCCACCGCCGCCAGCTTCGGCGGCTTGCGCTTGAGCAACTCGATCAGCCACGGCGAGGCGGAGCCGCGGCCGCGCCGGAGCTGCTGAATCACCGCCGTGGCGCCCACCACCAGCACGCTGCGCAAGGCCTCATCACCCGCTCGCGTAATCACCCCCAGCCGAACCTTGCCGGCAGTGGAGTGATCCTTTGGGGTCAAGCCGAGCCAAGCGGCAAAATGGCGTGCCGAGCGGAACGCCTCAGGTGCGGGGGTCTTCATCACCAGCAGCGAGGCGCCGATCGGCCCCACGCCGGGGATCTTGGCCAGACGTCGGCTGCACGCATCGGCCCGATGCCAGGCCATCAGCTTGTCATCGACCTCCTCGAGCCGGGTCTGCAGCTGGGCGAATTCTTTGGCCTGCATCGCAAACAACTCCCGCGCCAGAGGCGGCAGGGTATCGTCATCTCTGATCCGCTCCAGCAACGGCTCGATCTTCCCCAGCCCCTTGGCGGCCACCAGCCCGAACTCCGCCGCGTAGCCCCGGATCGCATTGGCCAGCTGGGTGCGCTGGCGGATCAGCCGGTCGCGCAAGCCCACCAGCATCAGGGCAGCCTGCTGCTCGGGGGTCTTGACCGGCACGAAGCGCATGCTCGGCCGGCTCAGCGCCTCGCAGAGCGCCTCGGCATCGGCGGCATCGTTCTTGCCGCGCTTAACGTAGGGTTTCACGTACTGGGGCGGGAGCATCTTCACCTGATGTCCCAGCGACTGCAGCAGGCGGGCCCAGTGGTGGGACCCGCCACAGGCTTCGATGCCGATCACCGTCGGCGGCAGCTTCGTGAAGAAGGCGATAAGATCCTGGCGCCGCAGCTTCTTGCGCAGGACCGGCTCTTCAGCGGCATTGACCCCGTGCAGCTGGAAGACGTGCTTTGACGTATCGATGCCGATGCGAATAATCTGGTCCACGGACGGTCTCCTGTGTTTGAGATCAGCAACGACCTCATTCTGGCACAGCGATGCCGTAAGGGGGCCGTCCACCCCAACAAGACCGGCTTCTACGCAACAGGTCGTCCAGGCCCTCGGCCCAATCGGATCGAGTTCAGACTTCGATGACGATGCCCATGCTCACGGGTCGATTGATCGATGGATATTCCGGAACTGCCTCCTGACATCAGCTTTGAACGCCTGCCTCATACCCCTGAGGCGAGCGACTTCGCGTTCGAGGTCAAACGGGCGGCCATGGGCCCGCACATCATCGCGCGATGGGGATGGGATGAGGCCTTCCAGCGGAACTTCCATGAGCAGCGGTTCAGGGACACGCCGTTCTGCCGGATCATGCTCAAGGGTCAGGCTGTTGGCACCATCGCCCTCACGGCTCTTGCCGATCATCTGCGCCTTGACGAGTTCTACCTGCTCCCGGCCTTTCAGGGGCGGGGCTTGGGAACGAGGATCCTGAAGCACTGTGCTGCTATCGCAGACGCTCGCGGATGGCCGCTTCGGCTTCGGTATCTCAAGTGGAACCCGGTGGGATCGCTCTACCGGCGCCATGGGTTCAGGGGCATCGATGAGACCGAGATCCACTTCATCATGGAGCGGGTGAACCCACCCGTCTAAGCCGGCAGCCCGGCCAGCCGGAGACCTTCCCGCAGGAGCGCCTCGTCCTCTGGGAGCCGAAGGTACGAGGTGTCGACGAACCAGTCGATATACTCGGGCGGTCCCGCATTCGGATCACCACGCCACGCGTCCCTGACGCTTTCCAGGAACCACCCGGCGCATCGCCGAGCCGGCTCCGCTTGCCCGAGCAGGCCAAACGCCGCACTCAGCAGGAGCATGTCCCGGCGGTGCACTGTGGGTTCCCCGGTTATACGATATTGAAGCTGGGCAACGACATCTTCGTAGCGCCGCAGGAAGAACAGCGTCCTGGCCTGGTAGTAGTTGTACCACTGCGGATAGCGCGGGTTCAGGCGCCGAGCGAGCTCGGCAGCCATCAGGCCCTTCGCCGGGTTCCCCAAGCACGCTTGGGCCCAGGCCCAGAAGATCTGGATCGTCGCGTCATTCGGGTTCATGGCCTGCGCAAGATTTAGGTGACGCTCGGCCCGGTCGAACTCGCGCCAGGTCAGGAACACGTAGCCGGCCGTCGATTGCACCCGTGGTTCGGTTGGATCGACCGTCAGCGCCTGTTCGACGAGCCGGCGCGCCTCGATCCGGTTCGGATCCCGCTCTCGCGGAAGCCCGACACCCTCCTCGGCGGCCTGGTTGAGATAACTGAACGCAAGCCCGGTGTACGCCCTGGCGAAGGTAGGGTCGAGGTCGCGGGCGCGCTCGAAGAACGCCCGCGCCCGAGCCTGCCCGTCGTCCGTGAAGACGTCGGTGAGGCGATGCCCTTGCAGGAAGAGATCGTAGGCGCGCATGTCCTGCGGCGGGCGGCGGCGCGCCACCGCTTCCGTCTCCTCCTCGATGCGGCGGGCCACGGTGGCGACCACCCCACGCGCGATCTCGTCCTGGATGGCGAACACGTCCTCGAATGAGCGGTCATACCGTTCGGCCCAGAGATGGGCGCCTGAGGCCGCGTTGATCAACTGCGCGGTGATCCGGACCCGGTCACCGGCGCGCCGGACGCTGCCTTCGACGACATAGTCGACATTGAGCGCCCGTCCGACCTCCCGCACGTCGACGTCCTTGCCCCGGAACGAGAACGAGGAATTTCGGGCGATGACGAGAAGCTCCCGGAAACGGGCGAGCTCGGTGATGATGTCCTCGGTGATGCCATCGCTGAAGTAGGCTTGGTCCGGGTCGCCCATGTTGGTGAACGGCAGCACCGCCACAGCCGGCCGGTCGGCCCGGAGGATTTCCTTGCCGGACGGAACACGGGCCGGCGTCCCCTGCCCTTGGGTGGCTCTGACGGCGAAAGCCCGGATAGGCTCATCGATGTTCTTGACGCGCTGGGGTCCGAGATCCTCGAAGATAACGGGCAGGGCCTTGCGCACGTATTCCTGGGCGGTTGCCGACAGGCAGATGCCTCCGGGACGCGACAGCGCCTGAAGCCGGGCGGCGATGTTGACGCCGTCGCCAAACAGATCGCCGCCCTTCACCATCACGTCGCCCACATGCACCCCGACCCGGAATTGCAGGCGCCGGGTCTCCGGCAGCTTGTCATTGGCGGACGCGAGCGCCTCCTGGGCTCTCAGCGCACACGTCACCGCATCGATGGCACTGGGAAACTCGGCCAGAACGCTGTCGCCCGCCGTGTTGGCGATCCGCCCCCGGTGTTCGGCAATAAAGCCATCGAGGATGGCGCGATGGGCCGTCAGCGTCTCAAAGGTCGCAGCCTCGTCCTCCTCCATGAGGCGGGAGTAGGCTTCCACGTCTGCCGCGAAGAGGGCGGCCAGCCGACGCTCCATCACCGAGACCTCCAAGCCGATGGGTCGACATTGCGGCTATCGGCCTACGAGGCAGGTCGGATTTCCTTCCAGCCGTGCGTGACCAAGCCACACGAGCAGACCCATTGTGCCTCCAGAACCCCGAGCACGCCATCCCCGCTGCGGTCCAGGAGGCTTACCTGGACGGACCTGGGCACGGATGTGCGTGCTGTGCCAAGATCGGCAGAATGCGCCCGGCGGATGGAACCAACTCGCCTGCAATGTCGCCTCAGAGGCAACCTGAGCCCTTAGGCGAGGCTCTGTGAAAGTCCCGATACCGCTCCATTGCGGAAATACGGCCAAGGTCAGCCCAGTGCCATCTTGAGACATTCAGAGCCCTGTATCCCTCTTTTGCGGCGGTCAGCCGGCTTACAGAGTGGGTGGATGTCCTGTCTTTTGTCGCCTTACTATGATCGTCCATCCTGCGGGTGCCCCCAACGGATCAAGAGAACAGAGAGGAAACAATGGAACGCCAGATTTCAGCTACCAAGGCCTATGAGGAATCCGAAGACATTGGCCGCAATCCCTCAGAGAATGCTACTCTCGGTGACGTGATCGGCGCCCGGTTCAGCCGGCGGGATCTGCTCAAGGGTGCCCTGGCCGCAACCGCCATTTCGTCCACCGTCAGCCCCCTGGCCTTGGCCGTCGCCGAAAAGGCGCAGGCCCAGGGCGCAACCCCGAAGTTCAGCTTCAAGGAGGTCACGGCCGGCATCGACGAGAGGCACCACGTCGCGGAGGGCTATGACGCCGACATTCTCATCCGCTGGGGTGATCCGATCTTCGCTGATGGGACAGAGTTCGACCCGCAGGCCCAGACGGCCGAGAAGCAGCGCCGGCAGTTCGGCTACAACAACGATTTCCTCGGCTATTTCCCCATCGATGGCTCCAACCACGGGCTCCTCGTTGCCAATCACGAGTACACCAGCGAGGAGCTGATGTTCCCCGGCCTTGGCATGCAGGACACCAAGGAAGCCGACTTCAAGGGCATGACCAAGGAGCTCGTCGACATCGAAATGGCGGCTCATGGCGGCTCCGTCATCGAGGTCCAGCGCCAGAACGGCAAGTGGAGTGTCGTCCCGAACTCCAAGTATGCCCGCCGCATCACCGCCGACACGCCGATGGAGATCACCGGTCCTGCCGCCGGGCACGACCGGCTGAAGACGCAGGCGGATCCTGCCGGAAAGCAGGTGCTGGGCATGCTCAACAACTGTGCTGGCGGCGTGACGCCGTGGGGCACCTGGGTGACCTGCGAGGAGAACATCAACGGCTATTTCTGGGGCAAGCTCGCCGACGATCATCCGGAAGCACGCAATCACAAGCGCTATGGCGTGCCCGGCAACCGCTATGCCTGGGGCAAGTGGCATGAGCGCTTCGACTTCGCCAAGGAGCCGAACGAGGCCAATCGCTTCGGCTGGATCGTCGAGATCGACCCGTTCGATCCCAACTCCACCCCGAAGAAGCGCACCGCTATGGGCCGCTTCAAGCACGAAGGCGCTGCTGGCATCACCAACAAGGATGGGCGGTATGTCGTCTACTCCGGCGACGATGAGCGCTTCGAGTACATCTACAAATTCGTCACCCGCGGCACGGTGAACCCGAACGACCGCCAGGCGAACATGGACCTGCTTGCCGAGGGCACGCTCTACGTTGGCAAGTACAAAGAGGACGGCACGGGCGAGTGGTTGCCGCTGGTTCACGGCCAGGGACCGCTGACCGAGGCGAACGGGTTCCGGTCGCAGGCCGATGTGGTAATCGAAGCCCGGCGGGCAGCCGACCTGTTAGGGGCGACCAAGATGGATCGGCCTGAGGATGTGGAAGCCAATCCGAAGACCAACAAGGTCTACGCGATGCTGACCAACAACGATCGGCGCAAGCCCGATCAGGTCAATGCTGCCAACCCACGTCCGGAGAACAAGTTCGGCCACATCGTCGAGATGACCCCTGACGATCTGGATCATGCCGGGACAAAGTTCCGCTGGGAGATCCTGGTGCGCTGTGGCGATCCTTCAGTGGCGGCCGTGGGCGCCACCTTCTCCTCGGCCACCACGAAGGATGGCTGGTTCGGCATGCCGGACAATTGTGCGGTCGACAACATGGGCCGGCTCTGGATCACCACGGACGGCAACTCGGGCGTGACCACGGGACGCTCTGATGGCGTGTGGGCGATGGAGACCGAGGGCGAGTTGCGTGGTACGTCCCGGCACTTCTTCCGCTGCCCGACCGGAGCGGAGATGTGTGGCCCCATCTTTACTCCGGATGACGAGACGATGTTCGTGGCCGTGCAGCATCCGGGCGAGGATGGGCAGGACTGGCCTGCCTTCGGCAGGGCATCGACCTTCGATGATCCGTCGACCCGCTGGCCGGACTTCAAGGCTGGCATGCCGCCGCGGCCCGCTATCGTGGCGATCACCAAGCAGGGTGGCGGCCAGATCGGCGTGTAGAGCCGGGAGGCCCAACAGCCTGCTCATTGCCTGCAATCAGCTCTGGGACGCCCGCGAGACTAGCGAGTGTCCCAGCGCTTTCACATCATGTGCTCTCGATTCCCGCAGGAGCCCGCCCTCTGCTCTCTCGCTGTTTGGGGAGGTCCGGAGTGGGTCACGCACTGACGATCCCATCCTCTCGAGGAACGTCCGCTGTTCCTTGCGAGAGCAGACCATCAGTTTGCTTTCGAGCAGTGCCAGCCATTTGTGATCACCCAAGCCCAGGGCCCGTTGGTCTCAATTCACGGCAGTTACTACAGGTGAACAAGTTTGGTCTCTTGGCGAGCGGGCGGGATGCAGTCGCGTCTCTTACCACACCAAGTGTGGATCTGGGCTAACCCGACATCCTTCGACGACCTGCTGGAAGATGCTTCTCGGTGAAATCATCGCCGAGGATCAACAAGCCAGGGTGCACCCACAGCACACCATCCTCGACAATAGGGGAAAGCACTTCGAGGATCTCGCCCTCAATCCGGTTGAGAAGCAGTCCCAATCCGAGATCATGATCGGGTTCATTCGACAATCCGACCAGGAGCCTGGAGGGGAGAGGAGCCTCTACGTGAGACGGCGGGAGCACTCCGGATTCGAGCTTCAGCAAGCGGGATTGCGAGAAATACTGCCGGAAGGCCACCCGCCGGGCCATGCGCCGCTCGCCATCAGTCTTGCGTCGTGCTTCTGGGGAAGATGGAACGCAAAGGGACGGCAGAACCGAGGCATCGTGCGCAATTGCCTCAAGCGACTGTCCCTCACCCACAGCGATCAGCAGATCCGGTCGAAGCGCGGCAATCTTGGCGGCCTTGAGGCTGCGGCCGGGGCCCGTCAGGAGCCCGCTCGTGTTGACGATCAGACAATCAGCATCCGTCTGCTGTGCCAAGCGGCGCGTGCCTTCGACAAGACGGGGCCAGCCGAGAACGGGATTAGTCGTCCCCACGAAGGCGAGCGACAACCCCTGTGAATCGCCCATGGTCACGCAGGCCGGAGGGCCGACGAGCTTCTGGCCGACATCGGTATCCAGAAGTGCCGTGCTGCGGCCCGACTGTGCCGCTGTTTTTGCAAGAAAGCGACAGAACGTACTCTTGCCCGTATCCTTCTCCCCAAGCACGAGAACCCTGCGGAAGCCATGACGGTGGATATGCTGCGCCGCCGCGTCCCACCCGGGCGGAACGTGCAATAAGCCGTCAGGCAAGGAAGCGTACCACGGCGCGCTCGACCATCTCCGGCGGCACGACATGGCCGCCATCGAACTCATGATACTCCACGTCGTAGCCCGCTCGCTTGAGAGCCGGAACGATCCTGCGGCTGCAGGGATCGATGGGCAGAACCTCGTCATGGATCCCATGGGATACGAAGATCCGCGGCGTATCGGCGGTGCTCGCCGGCGCCATGAACCCTGGCGAGAAAGCGAGGATATGGTCAAACAGCTCGCCGTTGATGACGCCCAGAGACAGACCATAGGACGCACCGTCCGAAAACCCGGAGAGCGCAATTTGGGCAGGATCGATGGCGTGGAGCTGAAAGATCTTCGTCAGAGCCCTGTCGATGAAGGCGACATCGGAGCCGTAGCCGCCTCTGATCACATCCCAGGTTGAACCGCGGGATTCGGGTGCGAGGACAATCAGGCCATGCCGCTCCGCCTGCACCTCCAGGAGATCGAGCATCTGGGTGGCGATCCCGCCCGCGCCATGAAGCGCCACGATGAGCGGGGCCGGCTTGGCCGGATCAAGCCCAGCCGGCACCAGGACAGCGCCGTCTCGCGTGCCGTCCAAACCCAGCGGGTGGCGGCCCGGCGTTGGTGCGGCCGGAGTGGCGATCCGCTCCGGGCGCGCCCGGAGAACACCTGAGGTGTAATCGTTGCTGGTGGCGGCCATGAACAAAGACCCCGCTTAAGTCGCGCCAACGCCGGAACAAGGACCGCTGTTCCTCGGATTGTTTCGGCAGGATGGAGGAAGAGCGCAGGAGCATCCCTGCACTCACCACGGCCGTGGCTTCGCAACGCGGTGTTGCCGTTGTGACCCGAGAAGGATCGAGATCCGCGGAACCGTGCTCCCAAGATCAGACCCCCTCCCCCTGCTTCCGAAAGCTACGCTTCGCCCTGACAGCTAATATTCTGATTTCATTTGATGCTGGCGCGGCAAATGTAGCTAAGCTGGAGTTGGCTACGGCTTGGTCTTAGGATGCGTACTGCTTTGTTGGACGGCATTGCGAACGGCTTCGTTCCGGACCTGATCATGGAAGCTCGTGTCGGTCTTCCTTCGTTAGCCGAGCCGTTAAACTCCTTGTTTCCAAAGCATTTTCTCTGACCGGTGGGAAGTGCTCCCCTCGCCTGCTGGTTAACAAAGAGGCTTGAAAGACGTCTTCAAACGATCGGTTGCTCATGGACTATGGAAGGAGTCAGTTGAATGATTAACATAGCGACCATCCTGAGCCACCGTTCCACTTCCGGCTCCTTCGACTCATACCACAGGTGCTTCAAGCGCGGCGGCAAATTGTCTAGTGCGTCGGACCGTTAAGTGGACGCACCGCCAGCGGCTTCGAGATAGCTGAGATGCAAAACCCATCGGATCCGACTTCTCGTCCGATGCTTTAGCTGGGAGTTGGTGGCGCGCTGAGGAGGCGTGCTGAGCCTTATGAGGAGACGCTGTAGAATCCTTACGACACCACTGGTCCGGCCAATATTGAGGCGGAGATCGGGATGGTCTAAGGCCGGCCTTTATTCCTTTTTGTCTCGCTCCAATTCCGCGGGATAAGTGCGACACAGGATTTTTGGTCGGGCTTCTTCCGTCAGGCACAGTCCGTTAACGGATCGAACGAACAAGAGTGGAGCCAGCTTTGTCGAGAAGAGCAGTGCCTAGGGCCCGAAAAAAATAAACACCGAGGCTTTTTCTCCTAAAACAGCCTCTTTCGATGCATAGCGCCTATTTCTCCTCGCAGTTATGTCAAATTGCTTCATCAGGGCTCGGTAGACGGGCGTATCAAAACTCCATACCCGCCCCCATCCTGCTCAAAAAATTGAACCCCCGCAGATTCTAATGCTATAACAACTCGATTGATTGTCGAGTCATAGCTTTGAATTTTGCCGGACTCTAGCGTCGTTAGAGTGCGCCTATGGATGTCCGCCCGCTCGCATAGTTCATCTTGCGACCAGCCAAGCAGAGCTCGAGCGGCTTTTATTTGGGCTGCATTAACCATGTTTCTAGGCTTTTCTTGACCTCACCAAGATTGCTCGTTTTGAGTAAGCACCGGCGAGTGATCAGCACATAGCTAATTGCAGCGCCAGTGAGTACTATAATCAAGAACCATCTCCTGATCCGCACAGATCGGAAGATGATTCCCCAGGTTCGGTCAAGCGAGCCCGACTCCTTCGCTTCGTCGAAGGTACGCACGTCCGAGGGCGGGTATGCCGCCCAGATGTGACGCATCCCGATCTTCCGCAACATTTTGAAGCCGGGACAGCATCCCGGCATGAGGATGCCATAACATGCCTGACGTCGCACGTCCCCAGAGTACAACAACCCTGCCTTCGGCTGCAGCACGGCGGCGACGGGCCGAGGACCTCCTCGACCGAGCCACAGATCTCCGCCGCCTTGCCACTGCTTTCCCCGGTATGCGTGTTGCCGGTCTCGATCCACTTGTAGAAAACCTTGAGAAGGTCTGTGGACTTGGCCATGCTGGCTTGACTATCCTACGTGTTCGTCTTCGCCAAACTGAGTTCACAGTTATCGCTGTGGGTCGGAGAACTTGGTGCCGCTCGGAGGATAAAGAACGTCTGCACCTCTTGAAGCGTACCGCAGAACATGCGGGACGACGTATTTTGCTGGTTCCACCGAAATCGATTACCCGGCAACCTCGGCTTGATAATTCGCGATGGATCGCTTCCTGCAGCGGAATAAGAGTCACATCCACGGAACGATCGACAGTCGTAACCCACCTCTACTCCGCGCCTCAAACCTCCCTAGCAGAAGTCGCATCCCGTCTGCGGAGGCGAGACGCTGCCTCAGCCATTCTAAGCCTCGTCGCCGCCGGAGATATCGAGCTGGATCTCAACAGGCCAATTACCCCCGCGACTGTGGTCAAGCTAGCCCGCCGCGCAGATCCAGCTCGTGTCAGCAACACCACGAACGTCTTAAAGGCCGATTACTGAGACGTATCAGAGCGAAGATGGAGCGTCTCATGGTGGATGACCCAGAAACTTACGTTCAGAGCCAAATTTACTCCATCGGAAGAATTCCGAACGACATATCATCGGGATCTGCACCCCCAGACGAACGAATTGCAGGCCGGCCCCACGCCGCTTGGTGGCGGCGAACTGCTCCGCAAGACGCTACTTTCGACGCAGCGAGAGACCATCTTCTTATTTCACCCGCGAAAGCCGCGTCGTATCACTCACCGCCGCACTACGACGATCCTGCGACAGCCTGTAACGCGGCAATCACTGCTCTCTGGCGAATGGACCACAACGCTCCTGATGACATTGATCTGGCTGTGTCGCGGGTTGCTTATTTCGCACTGTGCGGAGACCGGGCCTGCGCTTGGCTGGTCGCAACCGTGCTTCAGCGATCGATGCGAGCGAAACGCACAGATGAGGAGATGAACGAGTTACACCGACTGATCGACGCGTGGAGAAGGTTTGCTACTCGGCAGGACCAACCATGCCACAAAGTTTGAGCAACCAAGGGCACCCATCATTCTAAGTCCGTCTGCTCCGGTGGCCGATTCACTCGATAAACGAATCAATTGTGCTGCTTGCAAGCGAACTGCGGCCCCGCCTCACGGCGAAAGGCATCGGTCTAAGGTCAAAGTTGTGATGCGAATAAAAATTTTTTCTCGCTCTGCAGGGAGACCCGATTCGCAAGATAAATCGAAACATTGAATCGCGAAAAACCGCAAATTTAGCGATTTTTCGGCTGTTCTGGCTATTTACAATCCGCCTTTGTCACCGTCAACGGCACCCGGCGACATCATCCATGCCAAGGCGATCACCACTCAGTCCCCCTACTGGACACGGTCGCTCTGCACCGCTTTCTATAGCGCCACTCAAGTCGATAACTGGAAGGAAAGGCCAAATGTAACGACCGTTTTTTGATGCAAATAAGCGCATGGCTCGCGCCAACGAGCCACGCGCTAGAGATGGTCAAGCCTGAAGCTCTGCCACCCGTCTTCTCTCGAGCCTACGGCTTCTCAGGGAAAAGGCAAGAGTTTCAAAGCGCGATCCCCAAAACGCTGGGCTTCGACCTGGGACATCGTTCCAGGCATCGCCTCCGCATGCCTGAAAGCCAATCATGATCAACTTTGATACCGCACGCCGGAACCTGCCGGATCCGAACAGCTCTACTCGTCCCGCGAACACCCATCCTAAAGAAACGCACATAAGCGAAACAGCCACCGGCACGGTCTCTAAAAGCCCGCTATCCGCGGTTACACATGCTAGTCGCGCAGTGCGTCTGTCCCAAACTCACTCCTTGACGAGAGAGATTGACCCACAAGAGGGCCAGCGGTGGATGAGCACAACCAGGGTACTACTTTCACTGAGCCCGGCCGGAGCGGCAGGTGCTGGGATCAACTCCTGCAACCCTGCGTTTGAGGACCGAAAGGAGGCCAAGATGTAGCTGCCTCACCAATAAAAAGGGCACTCTGACTGCAATCAGAATGCCCTTCGTACATTCCTGCTCCTTGTCGCCCTCGCAAGCTAAGGGAGCGTCTCCTAACCAAGCGCGGCCGCAGCCGAAGCCCGATCATAGAACGATGCTACACGTGTGCGATACGGTGCGCAAGTGGTACGTCGGTTCGATCGGGGTCGCTGGCGGCTGCCTAGAGCGATCTCAACATGAATACCATACAACCTTCGTCATCAGCGCCAATTCACACCAGCCCTGCGCCTTCGGTTTCGTCCCGTTCCATCTCCCTCACAAACCGAACAGGGAGACCTAAAGGAAGTCTGCGCGGCGCGCTTGTGAGTTCAATTGGAGAGCCCCGGATCATCTATTATGAAAGCGGCCTTGAGAAGAAGGCGCTTCTCTGCCTTCTAGCACGACCAGATGTCAGAGAGGTTCGCGAACAACAACCTCGCGTCGCCTATGTCGATGCACAAGGCACGCTTCGCCACCATACTTTTGACTTCGAGGTCCACACCTCAAACGGTGAGGTTATTGCCGTCGCGGTCCGTCCATTCGAGCGAGCTAAAAAGAAGTTCTTCTTTGACGAGCTCGCGTGGATCGCCGCACAACTCTCCACAGGCGTTGCCGACCGTATCGTGCTTATCACCGAACGTGAACTACCACGCGATTTAATACATAACGCCGAACTCATCCATGCGGCGCGACTAGACCCGGATCAAAGTGCCGATTTCGCGGCGCGGGAAGCCTTGACTACGTTGGACGGTCCCATACGGGTTGGAGACCTCGTCAAGCGGGCCGGAAATCATGGCCGCAGCTTTCGAGCCATTGTGCGGCTGATCGCGGCTGGGACACTTGTGGTTAAGCAAGTCGGTCGGATCAATCACACAACGTTCGTTGAATCACCTATGGCGCTTAGGAGCATCGCATGATCTCCGGGAACCGATCAGCGCTCGGTCATCCGAAGCTCCGCTTCTCGCAGCATGACCGTATCACAATAGATGGCGTCCGCTATCTGGACCCAGAAGAAACTGCACACGGCTATCTTCTTCGACGCGAAGACAGCGGAAAGGTCGTGGCCGCATTCACCCATACAGAGCTCTGGGAAGCGTCCAAAGACAGAAACTGGCTGCACGAACCGGACTACTATGACCCAGACAAAGTCCGGGTCCGCCAGTCTAGCGGGGTTTCGAGCCTGCACGAACTGGCTGAAAAGGAGTCCGCTCGAGTATACTACAAATGGCAGGTCCTTACTCGGTTCTTGAAGTATGAGGCTGCAGGCGAAACCAATCGAGGTGAGCGCCAGCTCGAGGCTATTCTGGAGCAGATCGCTGACGACATCTACAAGTGCGAGCGTGCTCGGGCAGTACTGGCTAAAGAAGAGGCGAAAACTCGCAATAAGAGATCAAGCGCCGAACCGAAATCTAAAGGAGGATGCAAGTCTCCTCGCGTCGGAACAGTGATTGGTCGCGTCGAGCCGCCGAAAATCCGCACCTTTCGGCGTTGGCTGGCCAAGTTCGAAGCTGGCGGTCTTGTCCCATGGTGTTTGCGTGACAGTTATCGCAATTGCGGAGCTGGGCCACGACTTTCCCCAAAGGCACGGGAGTACGTCGCAAAGTACGGCCAGCGCTATCTCTCTCGAAGGAAGCCATCCTATGCAAGCCTTCATCTCGACATGCAGATGGAGATTGCGAAGTACAACACGACCGTCGGAAAGGCAGAGCGGATCGCGTGTCCCGGCAAGGATGCACTCCGGGCGTATGTAAGAGGTTTAAGCCGGTTTGCCGTTTGCCTGGCCCGCGAAGGCGAGGAGAAGGCCAAGCGACTATTTGCGATTGTTTCACAAGGTCCAGATGTTGTTCGACCAGGGCAACGTGTCGAGATGGACCACTACGAAGTCGACCTAATGTCGCTTCTCAAGCAGGACGGTTTATGGAATGCGCTGAATGCCGAGCAGCAGACCCGCATAGGCCGCATGCAGTTCTGCGCTGCTCTTGACGTTGCGACCGGGTGCATTCTCGGTGCCACTCTTTCGGAGACCGCAAACTCTCGCGACGCCCGTCAGGTGCTGCGGATGGTGGTCGCTGATAAAACTCTGTTGGCTAAGCAGGCCGGAGCCGAGACGCCATGGGACCAAGCTTGCCGGCCGGAGACGGTAGCAACTGACGGCGGCGCGGCATTTATCGAACAAGATTTCGTGTCGGCCATTCTCGACCTCGGTGCTGCACATGATGTTCCACCAGGCGGACTGCCTTGGCTGCGTGGAACGCTGGAACGGTTCTTTGAAACGCTTCATACGAAATTCATTTCCCTTTTTGAGGGGAGAACCTTCGGAGATTACCTCAGGCGAGGCGACTATGATAGCGAGGGACTTGCCCATTTAACGAGCGAGGAGCTCGCTCTGCTGCTCGTTCGGTGGTTAGTCGACGTTTATCATAACATGCCAAGTGACGATCTAGCGGCCGAGTCGCCACGAAATGCCTGGATTCGCTTGAGCCAGATGGTGGGAATTCGCCCGCCTCCCGACCGGTCTACGTGTCGCGCCGTGTTCGGCGAACGGTTGACGCGCGTGCTCGGGAACAGCGGTGTAAAAGTCCTCGGCCTCAAATACCAGTCTGAGGCACTTGCAAAAGTGTTTCTCGATAAGGGTTCAATGGAACTTGATCTACGCATCGATCCATTGGATCTTGGCAAAATTGCCTACCGCGACGGACGCGCCTGGAAGGAGGCGACCTGCGCTTCGCCTGACTTTGACGATGTTTCAATCGTCACCTGGGCCAAGACGGTAAATGACCTAAAGCGAACGCATGCCGCAGAAGCATTGGAATCCGCCCCGGTTATTTACCGGGCCATGGATGCCATCCAACAAGCGCGCGACGCATCAATGGCGCGGGCCAATATTTCCGTACAACCGGTAACGTCCCAGGACATTGAGCGATTGGAGGCTGGGGTATTCTTCGGTTTCAGTATGCCCGAAAAGCTCGCCCCATCCCGTGATGTCGAGGAATCTCAAGATCTTCTCGGACGCGATTTCATCGTCGGTGCACGGCCCTCGTCGCGCGTCGCCGACTCCGAAGTGACCCTGCCTAGCTCCACATCATCCGAGAACCCACAGGATGATGATTTCAGTTTTGAAAGGTAGTCTCCAATGACCCAGAAACATTTAGATGCATCAATCGAGATCGAGACCGATACTACCGGTCCAATACGAACTATTCAACCAGAAGAGGTGCGTCGACGCTCTGCCGCAATGGAGAGGGTTCGCCATGTATATGCGAAGACTCGTCGCGACAAGCTGCTGCGCGACGCATTCGACGAGTTACTGGAAGACCTTGCAGAGCGCAGAAACGGCGGCATGAACCATGGGCCCTCGAACCGTGGGGAAGGAAACCAACTCGTGGTGCTTGGTGAATCCGGAGCCGGAAAGACCACAGCGATCCGACGATTACTCGATAACCACGCGTTGGCTAATGGCTACCCGCGCAATGCACCGGGATGCAAGATCGTTACCGTGACAGCACCATCGCCGTGCAACCTGGCGGAATTGGGCCGCGAAACATCGCATTCTCTGGGCTATACGATCGTCCGTAACCGAATTGATGGTCCAGAAGTGTGGCGGATTGTGCGCGAACGAGTGCGGGCCTTGGAGATCCTGGTTATTCACTTCGACGAAATGCAACATGTCGTGCAAACGGTTAACGAAATCGAGATGCAGAAAATTCGAAACGTATTGAAAGGCTTGTTGGTCGACGAGAGATACCCGATCGGTCTCATAATTTCCGGGACCCCGCTCACGGTTAGGTTGGTACATCCTGACCGCCAAGTCGCTAGACGCGGTCGCTGGATTGAGTTGCCTCCGCTGAGCATCGGCGCAGACTCTAAAATGGTTGGCTCATTCATCACACAATTGGCGAAAGAAGCTGAATTAGAATTCGACGAATCTGAGCAACATCAGGTTGTCCCGCGCCTCCTTCATGCTGGGACGTACCAATTAGGTGTTGTTGCCGAGGAAATTCACAACGCCATACGGGTTGCTCTTCGCAGCAGCGCTGCTGGTCTGACGCTAAAGCACTTTGGCGACGCGTTCGCCAATAGAACCGGTAACCTTGCACCTTGGAACCCGTACTTTGCATCGAACTGGGTCGACCTGGATGCCACACGCGTCCTCGTGACCAGCGAGACCGCGTATTGCTCTGACGCGAATACCAGTTCGCTCAATGGCACCCGAGGGAAGTCAGGAGGGAAGAAATGACCAATCCGCTCTGGCTCAGAGCTATCCCAATGCCTCTTGAAACGCCGATCTCGAATGCTTCACGTAACGCCGTGCTCAATCATCAAGAGGGCATTTTCCCGTTTTGTCAGGATACAGGTCTCGATTTTCAGGGTCTCGTCGACGGAGATGGAACTGCTGTCGAAAAGCTCGCGCGTCTGGTAGGTGTTAGCCCAGATGCCTATGCTTCGGGAACGATCCGACGTAATGGTCAGGAGTTCAATATTGGTGGTGAGCGACTTGTCGATTCTGCACTGCGTCGGACGAGACTGCATATATGTCCAGCCTGTTTGAAGGACGATCTATCATGTTCGGACTTGCCTCCCCCGGCTGCTGCCTTCGGCCGAGTAGAGTGGCTGTTAACATCTATTCGAACGTGTACCATTCACGACATTGCATTAGTTGAGCTCCCTCGTCCAGCGAAGGCCAAGGTTCATGACTTTGCAGCGTTCGCTGGTCCTGCACTCAGTGATTTGGATCGGCTCCTCAGTGACGCTACGCGGCGGCCGGCATCGGCCCTCGAACGATACGTCTCGCAGCGACTCCAGGGATCACTAGCCGAAACACCATTTCTGAATAGCCTCGAGCTTCATGCGGCTGCACGCTTTTGCGAAGTGCTGGGAGCTGTGGAGCAATTTGGGGCCAATGCCAAGCTAGGTAGTCTTAGCGAAGACTCACTATATCTGGCGGGTGACGTTGGGTACTCCTATGCGTCGCGTGATGAAACTGGCATCCGAGAAGTGTTCACTACCCTGCATTCAAGATTTTTGTCCTCTCACAGGGGGTCAGAGGGCCCGAACGCGTTTTTTGGCAGCTTCTACCATTGGCTCTCCGGCGGTGGCAAACATCCTGCCTACACGCCTATTCGTGATTTACTGAGAAATCACATTGTCGAAACGATCCCGGTTGGAACTGGTCAGGTCATCCTTGGAACGGCTGTCACGCAGCGGAGGCTTCATTCTGTCTGGACCGCTAGCAGGGAGACGGGGATTCATCCTAAGCGGCTTCGCAAGATTCTAACAGCAGAAGGCGTCATCAAGAAGGAACACGCGAGGGTAAAAAATGGGTTTACAGTTTTCGAAGTCGAGGCAGCCTCGAAAGTGCTCGACACCGTCCTAGATGCCATCCCACTGATTGCAGTGGAATCATACCTCGGCTCGGGTCGAATTCACACTGCCCTGCTTTACGAACATGGCTTTATCCAACCGTGTCTATCGAGCTCAAAGGTCTATAGCATTCGCCAAAACTTGTTCGCGAGAACGGAGCTGAATGCGTTTCTGGCTACCTTGTTTCGGGATGCGACCGACTTGGCTGAGGCAGATGTTTCACTTGCCGACTTACCCGGCGCAGCTAAGAGAGCTCGATGCAGTGCGATGGAGATTGTCCAGTTTATTTTGGATCGGAAGCTTAAGCGTGTGGTACGCGATCCCGCGAAGACAGGTTACATGTCTTTGTTGGTAGAGGTGGACGAAGTTCGTACATTACTGGCGTGCAAACCGTTGGACGATCTCCCATTCTTTAGAGTGAGGGACATGCTCCGCACATCTGATCAGGTCATTCGGGCCCTGGTTGACAATGGCGTTCTTAAAACCCGCGCCGTCGTAAACCCTTTGAATCGATGCCCTGCGCTATTCATTATTCGTCAGTCTGCAGACGAATTCGCGAAGACATATTGCTCGATCTCAGAAATGGCACGAGAGGCAGGAGTGCATTTTAGGAAAGTTGCGCAAACCCTACGCACTCGCGGAATTCTGCCCGTGCTCGACCGAGAACTGTATCACGCTTCTTTCTTTCTCAGATCGGACATCGTGGGACTGACGTTCGAATAGTTTTCCGTCCAAATCCCAACAAGTTAAAAAGCCCCGGCGGAGATGCTCCGCCGGGGCTTTTTGTTTCTTCACATTGGTGAGCATCTGCGCATCAAGTGCCAAACTTTGCGCGCTTTAGTGACAGACAGGTTTTATTGCGCCGAAATTTCGCTAATCAAATCAAAGGCGGTGGCGCCAGATAGGTGCCAAACTTTTCTAGCCGCAACACTATGGACGCTCTTTAGGTTGGCCAGATTGACCCAATGTGTGTCCGCAAAGTCAGCGGAAAGGTGCCGCACCCGAATTTGACGAAGGAAAAGGCCGGATTTCCGGCCTTTTCTAATGCTGTAGACGAGCGTTGTGACCTGATGATTCCAAGGCGTCGTTAGGATTCTCACCAGGGATGGCTAAAATGCGTTGAGGGCTTTGTTCCCGCAACCGATGGCTGTCGGTCCTTTGCGCAATCCGACCACACGTCAGTTCCACGTATTCCGGAGTGGTCAGTCAGATCGCATCAGATGCATCTCCGGAGTCCGTGCTGAATGTCTGCCCTTTCCTTGACGTACTTCAACACCTCGCCGACCTTCCTCGCGGCCAGGATCGGAATCGGGAGCCTTTGGTTCATCTGCGTCGAGTTCCAGATGTCGCTCAAGCGTGATGTTGATATCGACAATGACGATGAGGAGCTGGAGGAGCTACCCGCTCCGAAGCTCAGGATCAGGTCCAAGAAGGCAGCCTGAGAGGCCGAGACTTACGCTCGGACGAGCGATGGCTTCGGCTTGAACGTTCCTTCTAGCCTTCGTCGACAGCCGAACAACTGTATGCGACCATATTACCATAGGTTGAGATAAACTTACTATTTCCCGAAGAGCAATCCCATTGCTATCGTCTCGAAACCGAGCGCATGGGGTATAGAATCAGGATGGCTGACGGGGGAATTTCTCTATCTGTTGTAGTGTCTGACCACATCTCTGCGGCATTCCACCAAAACTCCGTGCCCTCCGTTCGCGAGATTACCGTCGAGAATGGGACCGACCGCGACTTGGTTGACCTAATCGTGGAGGTTGCATCTGAGCCGGAGTTCGCCGCCCTGCTGTCTGTTCGCATCGACCGTATCCCTGCAAGATCTACCCAGCATGTCCGCAGTCCCAACCTGCCCTTGAGCATCGCCTTCCTGCGCAAATTGACCGAGGCGGTCCAAGGCGAACTTCGATTCACCTTGAAGGAACAAGGCACCGAGCTCGCCCAGGCAGTGAAGCCGATCCACCTCCTCCCACCGTCACACTGGGGTGGGACCGGATCAGCCCCCGAACTGCTTGCAGCGTTCGTTCGTCCCAACGATCCAGCCATCGGTGCAGTCCTAAGGGAAGCCGGGCTCAAGCTCGCGGCCGCCGGCAAGCCGAATGCCATCGATGGCTACACCTCGGGACGTCGCGATCGGGCTTGGGAGCTGGCGGCCGCGATTTGGTCTGTGCTGGCCGCAAAACGCCTGACCTACGTTCTCCCCCCGAAAAGCTTCGAGAGGCAGGGACAAAAGGTTCGGTCACCCTCCGAGATCCTTGAGAAACGGATTGGAACCTGCCTCGACCTCACCCTCCTCTACGCGGCGGCCCTCGAACAGGCCGGTCTCAACCCGATGGTCGTTCTTACCGAAGGACATGCCTTCGTCGGGGTGTTCCTGCGTCGGGAGGAATTGCCGATGGCGGTCGTCGACGACGTCCAGGTCCTCCGCAAGCGCCGGGATGCCGAAGAGGCGATTTTCGTCGAGACGACCTACCTGACCCATACGCCCCCGGGACGGTTCGGTGATGCCGCGCGTAAGGGAGCGGCCCACATCGAAGACGGTGCAGAGGCTCCGCTTGAGCTCGCCGTTGACGTCTCACGGGCGAGATCCGCGCAGATCCGGCCGCTGGACCTCGGGGACGGGGCGGCTGCGACGTCAAACGAAATGCAAGAGGGCCCCGAGCTCGACATCGGCATCGACGAGGCTCCTACGTTTGCCGAGGACATTATCATTCGAGAGGTCGAAGACCCGAACATTGATCGTCTGGAACGGTGGAAGCGGAAACTCCTCGACCTCACCCTCCGCAATAAGATGCTCAATTTCAAGGACGGCGCGAAGTCGATCCGGATCGAGTGTCCCGAACCTCACATTCTGGAGGATGCCCTGTCTGGCGGTCGGCGGTTCAAGATATTGCCGCAGTCGAGCGTCCTCGGCGAGGGCGACGTCCGTGACGCCAAGCTCCACGAAGAGAGGACGAACGCCGACGCCCGCCGCCAGATTGCCATGGACGCGATCGCCCGCAACGAGTTGCATTCGACGCTCGATGAGAAGGACCTGAACGCGCGGCTGACGGACCTCTACCGCGTAACGCGCACCGCGTTCGAGGAAGGCGGCTCCAACATCCTCTTCCTCGCTCTCGGTTTCCTGCGCTGGCGGCAGGACGAGAAGGGCAAGGGACAGGAACTCAAGGCTCCCCTCCTCCTCGTGCCTGTCTCCCTTGAGCGGTCCAGCGTGAGGGCCGGCTTTCGGCTCGCTCTGCACGAGGATGAGATCCGCTTCAATCCGACCCTGCTAGAGATGCTCCGCCAGGACTTCAACCTGCGGATTAAGGAACTGGAAGGGGAACTGCCAGCCGACGGTTCGGGCATCGATGTGGCCAGGGTCTGGAGCATCGTGCGCGCCCACGTGCGCGATGTGCGTGGATGGGAGGTGACCACCGAGGTCGTCCTGTCGACGTTCTCATTCACCAAGTTCCTGATGTGGCGCGACCTCGTCGAGCGAATGCACCTGCTCAAGCAGAACTCGGTCGTCCGCCATCTCGTCGACACCCCGAAGCACTCCTACGGCGACGACAGGCCTTTCCCGTCCCCCGCTAGGCTGGACCACGAGCGGCATCCCTCGGAAGTGTTCGCGCCTCTGTCCGCGGACTCGTCCCAGCTTGCGGCAGTCTTCGCTGCCGCCGGAGGCAAGGACTTCGTCCTGCACGGCCCCCCGGGTACCGGCAAGAGCCAGACGATCACGAACATGATCTCCCAACTGCTCGCGATGGGGCGGAAGGTTCTGTTCGTTTCGCAGAAAACGGCGGCGCTTGAGGTGGTCCGTCGCCGCCTGGTCGACGTCGGGCTGGGGGACTACTGCCTCGAGGTCCACTCCTCAAAGGCGCAGAAGTCGGCAATCCTCAACCAACTCAAGACCTCCTGGCAGGAGCGTGCGGTCCCGGACGCACGCGAATGGAAGGAGGCGGCCGAGGAACTGGCAGAGCTGAGGAACGAGCTGAATGCCCTTGTGGCAGCCCTCCACACCCGCCGCTCCAACGGGATGTCCGCCTACCAGACCTTCGGGATCGTGGTGGCCCACCGCGGCCGCTTTGAAGATGTGGTCTTGGGCTGGCCGGACGCGACGCACGATGAGGCTTTCCTCGCCAACCTCCGCAAGACATGCCGCGACCTGTCAACCGCGCTCCGCGCGGCTGGCGATCCGTCCGAGCATCCGCTGCGGGAAATCCGAACACTGGAATGGAGCCCGGGATGGCGCACAGAGCTGACTGCCGCTCTTGATGCGCTTGTGAGGGCAATCACGTCCCTCAGGGATGCCAGCCGCAGGGTTGGTGACGCCATTGCCCTACCTCGGGCAGATTCCTATGCGGCGATGCGTGCCGTCTACTTCCTGACAGCGCTGCTCACTCGTCCCGAGGCGCGCAAGGCAGCCCGCTGCATTGGGGCCGACCAGGCAGCGCTCCGCTCCGCCATCGAGGCCTTGCAATCCCTGAGGACGAAGGCCGCAGAGATTACCGGCGGTCTTTCCGGTGCGTACAGCGCATCCGTCTTCAAGGAGGATCTCCGCGCCATCCTCGCGGATTGGCGTGCCGCGTCCGAGTCAAACTTCCTGTTCCGCAGCAGCCGGCAGAGCAAGGTGCGCATGGCCTTGCAGCCTTTCGCCACTTCGCAGATACCGACCGACCTCGGCATGGAACTCGTGAAGCTGCTTGATCTTCAGGAGGTGCGCGCGTCAGCGGAGCATCTCCGCGACGTTTTCGTCGCGGTTGGCTCCTCATGGGAAGGCATTGATACCGACACGGCAGAGATCCAGGGCTGGCTCGAGTGGGCGGCGCATGCGCGGAAGGTTTCCTCGCTGGCAGCCGACGCGCTGGGCCTCGACCGCTCCCACATGCTCGAGCGTATGCGCGGCCTGCTCGCGGACCATGACCAGTGGGAGCCGGGAGGCGCCGGCGCCGAGGCCGCCAGCAACTTCCTGTCGGTCTGGGAGGCGGCCACGTCCGCAATCACGGCGGTCGCCCGGCTTGCCGGCCTCGGCGACGGCCCTGTTCCACTTGCGGAAGGAGCAGATTGGATCGAGGAGACGGCAGCCATCGCGGCGCGCTGGAAGACGAGCCTTGGGCGCGCGCAGGAGTGGTGCTTCTGGAACAAGTCCGGCAGCCAGGCCGCCGAACTTGGCCTTGGGCCATTGGTCGCCGCCATCGGCAGGGGTGCCGTCAGCCCCGAAGAAGTGGCCACCGCGTTCGAAGCAGCCTATGCCCGATGGTGGGCGGACCGCATCGTCGACAACGACGCCGTCCTGCGCTCGTTCGTTCCCGCGCGCCACGAGGACGTGATCGCGCGCTTCAGGGCGGCCGACGAGCGGGTCGTCGATCTGTCGAAGCGTATCATTAAGGCACATCTCTCGGGCGACATCCCGCCGCCCAACGCCTTCGGAGCAGATCCCGAGTGGGGAACACTCGCCCGTGAGATCACGAAGCGCGCCAAGCACATGCCCGTGCGCCGGCTGTTCTCCGAGATCCCGAGTGTGCTCACGAAGCTGACGCCCTGTGTGATGATGAGCCCGCTTTCCATCGCCCAGTATCTCCCTCCCGACGGTGCCCCCTTCGATGTGGTCATCTTCGACGAGGCGTCGCAAATTCCCGTATGGGACGCCATCGGGGCGATCGCCCGTGGCAAGCAGGTGGTTATCGTTGGCGATCCCGAGCAGTTGCCGCCCACCAGCGTTGGCGAGCGCGGCGTCGACGAGATCGAGGACGGTACGGATGTCGAGGACCAGGAGAGCATCCTCGATGAGTGTCTCGCAGCGAACATCCCGCAGATCCGCCTCGATTGGCACTATCGCAGCGAGCACGAGAGCCTGATTGCGTTCTCGAACAAGCACTACTACCGCGGCGAGCTCGTGACCTTCCCCTCCCCCCTGACGGCGGACCAGGCCGTTCGATACATCCACGTACCCGGGGGCGTCTACGAGCGGGGCAAGGGCCGCATCAATCAGGAAGAGGCCAAGGCCGTCGTCGCCGATGTTGTCCGACGCTTGAAGGATCCTTCGTTCCGTGCACGGAAGCAGTCGCTTGGCGTGGTCACCTTCAACGCGGAGCAGCAACGCCTCGTGGAGAACCTCCTCGACCAGGAGCGGCGTTCTTACCCGGAGCTGGAAGACTTCTTCGACCGCACCCGCTGGCATGAACCCGTGTTCATCAAGAACCTGGAGAACGTGCAGGGCGACGAGCGTGACGTCATCCTTTTCACTGTCGCGGTGGCGCCGGACCAGGCTGGCCGGGGCGTAGCCACCATCAGCTCCCTCAACAAGGAGGGCGGCTACCGCCGCCTGAATGTGGCGATCACCCGCGCTCGGCGGGAGATGATTGTCTTCGCCACACTCCGGCCGGACCAGATTGACCTCAGTCGCACGAACGCCCGCGCCATTCGCGACTTCAAGCATTTTCTCGAGTTCGCCGAGCGTGGTCCCCGCGCTCTGGCGGAAGCCTTTGCTCCCACCGGCCGTGATACGGAGTCCCCATTCGAGGACGCCGTGAAGAAGGCGCTGGAGTCCCAAGGATGGGAGGTCCACACCCAAATCGGCGTATCCAAGTTTCGCGTTGATCTCGCGGTTGTGCATCCGGACGCACCGGGCCGCTACCTCGCGGGCATCGAATGTGATGGAGCGACCTATCATCGTTCGGCCACGGCCCGCGATCGCGACAGGCTACGGGAGCACATCCTCACCAAGCTCGGATGGCGCATCCGACGGATCTGGAGCACCGAATGGTGGATGGATGCCGAGCGTGCCTTCGAGGTGCTCCATGCCAGGCTCACGGCTGACCTTGAGGAGGATCGCAGCACGCCTGAGGCAGTAGAAGCAATCCCTGACGGGCCGACACCATCTCAGGGCAATGTCGCGCCGACCTCCCCCGCGGGAACCATCGACGCAGAGCCATCGTCAAGCGCTTCCATGCTCGATGTGGCTCCCGCGATGACAGATCAGGTGACGCCGCCCGCGCCCGATCAGGACAATGAGTCCTCCGAAGAACAGCGCATATACGCCCGCCGAGGGGCTGAACCTCTCGAAGCCGTCCTGATCCCGACTCCGCAGGGCATCTACGTTCCCGCCAATCTCGTCGACAGTGGGCATATCCCCGATGCAGGCCGCTTCTACGACCCGGCCTATCGTCCAAGGCTTCGGGAGATGGTCCGGCACGTGATCCGCACCGAGGGACCAGTCTTTGATGATGTCCTTGTCCAGCGGCTCGCTCGATCACATGGCTTCCAACGTGCAGCAGGAAAGATTCGGGAAATCGTCCTCAGCCTGATCCCCCAGGATATCGGACGCACCGAAGAGGATGGACGCCTGGTGTTCTGGCCAGAGGCGAGCAATCCCGGGCATCCTTTCCCTCTCAGGGAGTCGGATCCGGAGGTGAGGTCGCATGGCGACATTCCTATTCACGAGTTGGCCAGCCTCGCCGCAAGCCTCGCTGCCGACGGAGCTGATGACGAGACTGTCATCCGGCTGATGGCAGAGAAGTTTGGTCTTTCGAGGATCAAACAAGGCACCCGGATGCGATTTGAGGCGGCTCTCAGGTTAGTCAGGGGATAACGACACGCTCCAACCACCCTGACACGAACGATGCCTCGGGCTTTCTTATCCTCAGCTCTTAGATCATTACCAAGAGCAACCAGCGAGTGATTGAGATTGGTCAAGCCCTGTTCAAGCGCCTGGCCTTTGCGGTGAGCCTCACACCGTTCTCAGTTGGTACAAAGAGTGCCCAGCAAGAGAGCGCCGTGAGACGGCTGGCGGTCGATAGCGCCGGACCTCCTGCAAGGCACTAATGGCTGTTAGTGGAGCCTCACAAATGGCGCCTGCGATTGGCGCCATGAAACATAGTGGATTCGCTTCAAGAACGAAGTAGGGAAACTTTATACGACAGCCTGATGGACAGCATGGCGGAACCTGCTTCCAGACCTGTCTTCTCGTGCCCTCAAATTAGGAAGAGGCAAGTCTTGAAGGAATGCCTCGATAACGGCGGCATCAGAATCAAATTGTGGATCCAAAAAGTGATCATGACCACGCACTTCATTGTGGCAGATCAAAAGGCGGACAAGATGCTTCTCATCAGGAGGTAAAGCCCGGTAGATTGCCATGTAATCGTCGAACTGCAGGTCCGAATCATAAATTCGGTCGCCCCGCACGATCACGCCCATCATACGAGCGTGGTGTCGCCTGAGGGCCTCCACCATATTTTCAGGTGGAACAGGGGCAAGCTCTAGAAGTCGGCACTGTTGGGGAGAAGAGCAGATCGCACTCTAAAGCATCGGACGTGAAAAGTGGACTTGCACTTTTGGGATCCATCCGATGCTTCCTTCTTGAATGAGAGCATCGGTCAGAAAGGACCCAGCGGGCCGCGCCAGCGAAAACCGGGTCCACTTTTCGCTGGCGCGGCCCTTCGGGTCACTGGCGTGGCCCTTCGGGTCGCTGACGCGGCCCTCCGGGTCCGTCCGATGCGCTAGGATACACGATCACTTCCTTATCTACCGCGTTAAAGCCCCTAATCAGACAGAGACTCTGCGCTTTTCCGGCGTCGGCGGAATGGCCGAGCGCAAGTAAGACAGCATGAACCCAGGCATTCGCGCCGTATCCAGGTCTCGATGGTCCCTTACGATATGGAGGCGCGCCAACTCAGGATCTCTCTGTTGCGCCAGTCCTCGGGTTACCTTCGCCACAATTTCATCCGCCGTACCCTTGGCACGCATCGGCTTCATACATGCAATCCGGGGTCCGTCGAGAACAAGGGTCCAGCCCTCGGCGGCAACAATGTCATCCGCTGACAAGGTCGTTTCCTCGTAGAGCTCACGAAAGGCACTAGCCTCCAAATCCACCTTAGAGCCCCGGACGTCCTCAAGGTCCGGCGTTCCGGCTGGAAATTGAATGCGTCCGGGGAGAGAGGTCCCGCTACTCATTTCGCCGAGTAAAAATGCGCCATCCTCCGACTTCAGCGCCGCCATCGCGAAGCAGTTTCGGATGGAAGAATCCGGCCATCCCAGGTCACGGCAGGCTGAAAAGGACTTGTAGCCAGCTTCAAGGAACGTGCCGCGAAGAACGCGCTTTTGTCCGGGCTCCTCAACAACCTGATGGGTATCCATTAAGAGCACACACCCGTCAAACTGCGCAGGATTACTTGATAGGAGTTTTTGCCAATGGGCGTCTATTTCGACGCTGAACTCTCTTTCAAAATTCCACGCACGCGGAGAGAAATCGAAATCAAGGTCATCAACGTCCAGTAGAGATATCCCACTTGTCATTTATCTTACTCCACGTCGGTTTAGATGCCAGGCACGATGCACGTCGCGTAGTTTTCGCATCCGACACTCGGAGTGCTCCCCCTGCCCTTCCTTACCTAGTCTTTGTCCGGATCCTTTTGAGAATCCGATATGTGCATTTCAACGGGACGGTGTTGAAATTGGAACGGACCAGAGAGTCGCTGCCGTTGCGAGTGTACAGAATAGCAATACCGCCATTCCCAGATCCGTCGCAGACGTAATCCACCCTTGCAGGGCCGGCATTATTATTGCGCCGAATGCACCTGCTGCCGCCATGTATCCAGTCACGGATCCTCTGCTATTGGCAAAGAGATTTGATGCAGAAGCGATGAGGATTGGATAAACGGCTGCGAGCCCCAGGCCCAGCAAGATAGCGCTCACGACGAGCAGTTCGATCGAGGAGAATGGCAACACCATCGCCGCCGCCCCGATTATCGAACTGACAATTGAGCCACGGATTACAACCCGTTCGCTATATTTTGCGGTGACAAAGCCCAGGAAGAACCTTCCTCCAGTCATCGCAAACCAGAACGCTGATGTAACGAGCGCAGCTTGATGCGTGCCGGAGTTGGTGAGTTTCTGTGTGTAGCTATAGAGCCAATCTGCAGCCGTAAACACCGCACCGCTGTTCAGCATGATACCGCATAGGAACGGGAGCAAGCTCAGGCTTATACCGGACTTAATGATCTTCACGGAAGGCCTGCAACAGAGAGGCCTGCGTGGCGAAAGAAGCTGACAATCATCTCGGGTTGACCTTGCAAGCGACAGAATTCACGTCGGGCCAGACGGTGTAGATCAGCAACTGA
>NZ_JAMXFI010000088.1:18544-32395 GCF_025460875.1 Microvirga yunnanensis | reverse complement strand
ACATCCCGATCGTCACCTTCGAGGACGTGCCGGGCTTCCTGCCGGGCACCGCGCAGGAATATGGCGGCCTCATCAAGCACGGCGCCAAGCTGCTCTTCGCCTATTCCGAGGCGACCGTGCCGCTCGTCACCGTGATCACGCGAAAAGCCTTCGGCGGCGCCTATGACGTGATGGCCTCGAAGCATATCGGCGGCGACATCAACTACGCCTGGCCAACGGCGCAGATCGCCGTGATGGGCGCCAAGGGCGCGGTGGAGATCATCTTCCGCCAGGATCTCGGCGACCAGGACAAGATCGCGGCCCGCACCAAGGAATACGAGGACCGCTTCATGTCGCCTTTCGTGGCGGCCGAACGGGGCTACATCGACGAGGTGATCATGCCCCATTCCACACGCCGGCGGATCGCCCGGGCGCTGGCGATGCTCCGCCACAAGGAGAGCGAGCGCCCCTGGAAGAAGCACGACAATATTCCGTTGTGACGGCAGGTGAGGGCCACGACGACCCTCACGAGCCGACGGGCGATCTCCATCCCCATGACACATGCCCGCAGCGCACGGCCTAGAGGATCGGACCCGAAAGTGGACCCACTTCAGGGATCCGTTCCGATGCTCATCCCTTACAAGCGCGCATCGTTCCGTGCGAAAAACCGGGTCCACGTTTCCGCACGATGCGCGAGGCCACGCGCGCTGCTCTGTCACGCTTGCCTCGCCAAGCTTGAATTGGGATAGGGACTCAAGGGCCGAATCCGTCTCGAAGAGTTGATGACGACCGTCGGACCCCATTGCCTTTGTCCGGCATTCTGACGTCATCCGAAGAACCGCGAGGGTTGGGAATGCACGCCTCGAGAGGCCGCAATACCGTGATCGATTTCTGGCGTGGGCTCGTCCTCGTCATCATCTTCGTGAATCACGTTCCGGGCAATGTTCTCGAGCACCTGACCCCGCGCAATTACGGTTTTTCCGACGCGGCGGAAGCCTTCGTCTTCATTTCCGGCCTGTCCGTTGCCCTCGTGTATTATCCGAAACTGCCGCAGAGCGGGATTCTCGGCATTGCCCGGCGGTGCGTCCGACGCTCGTTCGAACTCTATCGCACGCACCTCGTCATGACCGGGATAGCCATCGCGCTGTTCTCCGTCGGCTATGTGCTCAGCGACGATGTCGGCTTGCTCGAGGCCCATGGCCGCGGCGCAGTCTTCGACGACACGGCACGCGGCATCACGGGGGTTCTCCTGCTCGGCCACCAGCTCGGCTACTTCAACATCCTTCCGCTCTACATCGCCCTGATGCTCTGGGCGCCGGTGGCCATGGTCCTGATGCGCATTCACGTCGTCTTTGCCGCTGTCGTGTCCCTCAGCCTCTACGCGCTGGCGCGGTCCGACGTCCTCGCACTGCCGAGCTGGCCCGAGCCGGGGAGGTGGTTCTTCAATCCCTTCGCCTGGCAGCTCCTTTTCACCTTGGGGATTTTTACGGGAGCCTTGCTGTCGGAAAAGCGAGTGCCCTACCGGCGTCCGGCATTTCTGGCCTCGATCGCGATCCTGGTCGCCTCCCTGGTTACCATGACGAATGCGTTCGGATTGGCGCCGAACCTGCTCTGGAGCGCCTTCGTCAATATCGACATCATCAAGAGTGATCTTGGTCTGGGCCGTCTGATCCACTTCCTCGCCCTGGCCTATGTGGTGACGCAGCTTCGCCTCGGTGAGGCGTTGCAAGGAACTGTCTTCGGCGCCGAGTTGAGCCGTCTCGGACGCAACGCCCTGCCGGTCTTCGCCGTCGGGTCCATCCTGAGCGCCTTCGGGGAGGTCACGATGACGCTCGCGGCCGTGAAGTCGTCCGCTAGTCCGCACATCGTCGGTATGGTATTCACCGTGTTCGGCATCCTCGGACTCCTCCTGCTGGCACGATATCTCGAATGGAAAAAGAAGGGCTCGCCCGCTTCCGGGCAGGAGCGGACCGGAGAAATCGGCCTCGTCCCGGCCTCGTCCGGACGGCTGCCGCGGTAGCGTTCTTTTCCTCGCCGGCTGGGGCGGTCCCACCCTGGCCGGGAATCCCGGGTGTCAGGCTCACGGGCCGGTCGTCTCCGCTCCGGTGGACGTGGCCCGCATCGGCGCGAGGCTTCGGCGCCATGAGGCTGTCCGAATTCTCGCCATCGGGTCCTCCTCCACGCAGGGAATCGGGGCGTCCTCGCCGGCATTCTCATATCCGGCTCAGCTCGAGTCGAATCTCGGCCGGTTGTGGAAGCACTCTGTTCATGTGGAGAATGCCGGGAGGGCGGGAGAGACGATTTCCGAGACGGTCGGACGCCTTGAAGCGTCTCTCGGGTCGGGTGCGCCCGATCTCGTCATCTGGCAGGTCGGGACCAACGATGCGGTCAATGGGGGCGATGAGGGCCAATTCTCCGCTCTCCTGAAGCGGGGGATCGACGCCGCACAGGCCCTGGGCATCGCGGTGCTTCTCGTCGACCAGCAATATTACCCTGCGATCAAGGATCTCGGGCAGTATGAGCGCTTCGTCAGCCTCGTTGGCGCGACGGCCTCGGCCGAGCAGGTGCCCGTCTTCTCGCGCTACAGGCTGATGAAGACTTGGAGCGAACAGGCGCCCGATCTTCTCGCCTCCATGTTGTCCGCCGACGGCTTCCATATGGGCGACCGCGGCTATGACTGCATGGCGCAGCTCCTCGCCGACGGCCTCGTCGCCATGGCGACGCCGGCAGGCGCTGCTTCACGCCCTGCGGTCACGGCCGCGGCGCACCCGTAGACGGGTCCTGGAGACCATTGCGTTTGGCTTCCAAGGTCGGATAATGCATCTCCTCGACCTGACCCGGCCGGATCCCGCCCGGGCACTTTCGGCGAGGCCCATCGAGACATGTTCCTGAAGACCGCATGCGACCGCACCTGGGTCTCCACCGCCATCCAGATCATCGAGGCGGATTTCAACCGCTCGTCCGACACGCACCTCCTGCGGGTGCCTCTGCCGGCCGTTCCGGGCGTGGAGCTCTACGTCAAGGATGAGTCGACCCATCCTTCGGGGAGCCTGAAGCACCGGCTGGCCCGGTCGCTGTTCCTGTATGGGCTGTGCAACGGCTGGATCGGACCGACGACCACCATCGTCGAGGCGTCGAGCGGGTCGACGGCCGTTTCGGAAGCCTATTTCGCCCGGATGCTGGGCCTGCGCTTCATCGCCGTGATGCCGCGATCGACCTCGGTCGAGAAGATCGCGCAAATCGCCTTCTACGGCGGGGAAAGCCATTTCGTGGACAGTCCGGCCGAGATGTACGCGGAAAGCGCGCGCCTCGCCGACGAGCTCGGCGGCCATTACATGGACCAATTCACCTATGCCGAGCGGGCGACGGACTGGCGCGGCAACAACAACATCGCCGAATCCATCTTCAGCCAGATGTCGCACGAAGACCACCCGATCCCGAGCTGGATCGTCGTGGGGGCGGGGACGGGCGGCACATCGGCGACGCTCGGCCGCTACATCCGCTACCGCCGCCTGCCGACGAAGCTCTGCCTCGCGGACCCGGAGGCTTCCGTGTTCCATCGCCACCTCGCGGACCGGGCCGTGTGCAGCGTGTCGGAGCCGCCCTCGGTGATCGAGGGCATCGGCCGTCCCCGGTGCGAGCCGTCCTTCGTGCCGGAGCTCATCGACCGCGCCTTCTCCGTGCCGGATTCCGCCAGCATTGCCGCCGCGCGAGTTCTGTCGCGGCGCATCGGGCGCTCCTGCGGCGGCTCGACCGGGACCAACCTGTGGGCGGTCGCGCAGGTGATCGGCGAGATGGTGCGCAAGGGCGAGCGGGGCTCGGTCGTGACGCTGCTCTGCGATTCCGGCGAGCGCTACCGCAGCACGCATTTCGACGACGCCTGGCTCCAGGGCAGGGGCATCCACATCGCGCCGGCCGAAGAGGCCATGGAGCGGTTCTTCGAGACGGGTGTTCTCACGCCGGACGGATAGCAGGCGCCGACCTCACCCTCGGGAGGTTGGTCGGGCACCTGCCTCCCGGGTCATGGCCGGGCTCGTCCCGGCCGTCCCGATGCGGTGGTGCTCCGGCGCTTTCCATGATCGGGATCACCGGCGCAAGGCCGGTGATGACGAGGATGGGGCGAGAATGGGGAAGGTCCAACCGGGCGTCAGGTTGCGGGCCGCATGGAGCGAAGGCCTCAACGGCCCGCGTCGGCGAACCATCTCACCAGCAGCTGCAGGTCGGTCTGCGACAGGTTGTGGCCCGTGGGCAGCACCTGATGCTGAACGTCCGCGCCGGCTCCCGCCAGCGTCGCGGCAAGCCGCTTCGCATTGTCCGCCGGGATGATCGGGTCCATGGCGCCCGAGGTCATCAGCACGCGCTTGCCGGTCAGATCCGTCGGGGGCATCTCGGACAGGGGCACCATGGATCGCAGCAATGCGGCGCCGGAGAGCGCCTCGGGGCGCAGCATCAGCATGGCGGCCGCGATGTTGGCCCCATTGGAGAAGCCCACCGCCACGGGCGCCTCGAGGCCGTAGGCCCGGCGGGCCTCGGCGACGAAGTCGGCGAGCTCGTTCGCGCGGAACTTCACGTCCTCCTCGTCGAACACGCCCTCCGCGAGACGGCGGAAGAAGCGCGGCATCCCGTTCTCCAGGATCTTGCCGCGCGGGGAGAGCAGAGCGGATCCGGGCGAGATCGTGCGGCCGAGGCCCAGGAGGTCGTTCTCGTCCCCGCCCGTGCCGTGGAGCAGGAGCAGCGGCGGACGGTTCGGGTCCGTGGCGGGTTCGTAGCGGTGGATGAACGACAGTTCGGTCATGGTTTCATTCCATCAAACGCGTGGTGCGTTGTCCCGCCCTGGCGGGGACGGGCAGGGGTGAGGTCGTCGATGGGAGACGTGCGCCTGACAGGATCCTCATGGCCGGGACAGGCCCGGCCATGAGGAAGGACGGCGCCCTTCAGGCCAGTTCAGGCAGGTGGGACTCGATCTCGCTGCGACGCGGCTCGAGGAAGGCCGGGAGCTTCAAGGTGGCGCCCAGGCTGTCCTGAGGCTCGTCGACGGCGAAGCCGGGCTCGTCGGTGGCGATCTCGAACAGGATGCCGCCGGGCTCCCGGAAATAGACGGACCGGAAGTAGTTGCGGTCCTTCTGCTCCGTCGTCTCCAGGCCGTGATTCTCGGCGAGCTTCCTCACCATCTCGGCCTCCTCGGCATCGTCCCGGGCCCGGAAGGCCACGTGGTGGACGGAGCCGCCCCCCGACCGGCCCGGCAGGAAGCCGCCGGCGCTGCGGATGTCGACCGTGCCGCCCATGAGGGCGTCGGTCTTGTAGCGCACCAGGGAGCCGTCGCGGGCCGTCTCGCGGAAGCCGAACACGTCGGTCAGGATCGCGCCGGTGCGCTCGCCGGTCTCCACGAGGAGCGTGACGCCGTCGAGGCCGCGGACCGCATGCTCAGCCGGGATGCCGTCGACCGTCCAGGCGGGCTCGCTCTCCGCATTCGGGGCGCCGACGAGCGCGAGGCTCGTGCCGTGCGGATCCTTGAAGGTGAGCACGCTCTGGCCGAAGCGCTTCTCCACGGTTCCATGCTCGACGCCCTGCTCGATGAAGCGATGCGCCCAGAAGCCCAAGGACGACTCGGGCACCCGGAACGAGGTCTCCTGGGTCGACCCGATCCCGCTGCGTCCCGGCGCGACATGCTCCCACGGGAAGAACGTGAGGATCGAGCCCGGCTGCCCGAGGCTGTCGCCGAAGTACAGATGATAGGTGCCCGGGTCGTCGAAGTTGACGGTCTTCTTGACGAGGCGGAGGCCGAGCACGCGGGTGTAGAAATCGAGATTGCGACGGGCCGGGCCGGCAATGGCCGTGACGTGATGGATACCGTGGTGCCGCATGGGACTGTTCCTTAACGGGCAAGCGCGGATCTGCGCTGCGTTGACGAGAACATAGGTACCATCGCGGGGCGCTGAAGTGTGGAAAGGGCGACCTTGCGGGATTGCAAAGCTCCTCATTCCATTGCCGGCAAATCCGCGGAATCACTTGAGAATTCAGCACGGCAAGATTCCGGCAACCAAAGTCGCTCAACAACGCTTAACCTCAACGGCGATTCAGCGTGTCGCATTAACGGTTTCCGCCGCCCATCCGTGGGAGAGTCCGCCTCGGACAAGCGATCAACCGGCTATCGGCCAAAGAATAGCCGGCGGGAGTCAGACGGATGATGAAGGATCAACTTCGCGATTTCATCGACAGGGTCTCCGAAATCAGGCACGTCACGGACGAGGACGTGACGATGCTTCAGGGCGAGATCCTGGAGGGCCACATTGGCAGCCGTCTCGAGGTCGAGTCCCTGCTGGCGCTCGATCGCGTCGTGGATGCCGCGGAGAGCTGGGGCCCGGCCCTGACAAAGCTCGTGGTCGATTTCGTCGTCTGGCACCGGGCTCCGCACGGCGTGGTCAGCAACGACGATGCCTTCTGGCTCGCCACCCTGCTGGAGGTCAGCGGCCCCTCACCGAACGCCATGAACATCGCTTATGCCATCCTGGACGAGGCCGGCTATGTGGATGTGGCGCTGCTCGATTTCATCATGCGCGGACGCCAGCAGGCGAGGCTCTCCCAGATCGCCGCCTGAGGGCAGCGCCCCATCTAACGCTAAATGCTGAATCGGCCCCGCTTCCCCAAGGCACGGATGTGCAGTAACGGAGGTGGGGCTAAGTTCTGTTTGGGTGGAGCGTTCGAGGGTTCATGTTCGACAAGATCCTGATTGCGAACCGGGGCGAGATCGCGTGCCGGGTCATCAAGACCGCCCGGCGCATGGGCATCAAGACCGTGGCGGTCTATTCCGATGCCGACCGGGATGCCCTCCACGTGGAAATGGCCGACGAGGCCGTGCCTATCGGACCGGCCGCGGCGGCCGAGTCCTATCTCGTGATCGAGAAGATCATCGAGGCCTGCCGGGCGACGGGCGCCCAGGCGGTCCATCCGGGCTACGGCTTCCTGTCCGAGCGCGAGGCGTTCCCGAAGGCCCTGGCCGAGGCCGGCATCGTGTTCATCGGCCCGAATCCCGGCGCTATCGCGGCCATGGGCGACAAGATCGAATCCAAGAAAGCCGCGGCCGCCGCCAAGGTGTCGACCGTGCCGGGCTATCTCGGGGTGATCGAAGGCCCCGAGCAGGCGGTCCAGATCGCCGGCGAGATCGGCTACCCGGTCATGATCAAAGCCTCGGCGGGCGGTGGCGGCAAGGGCATGCGCATCGCCCACTCGGCCGGCGAGGTCGCCGAGGGCTTCGCCCGCGCCAAGTCGGAGGCGGCAAGCTCCTTCGGCGATGATCGGGTCTTCATCGAGAAGTTCATCACCGATCCGCGCCACATCGAAATCCAGGTGCTCGGCGACAGGCACGGCAACGTGATCTATCTCGGCGAGCGCGAGTGCTCGATCCAGCGCCGCAACCAGAAGGTCATCGAAGAGGCGCCGTCGCCGCTCCTCGACGATGCCACCCGCCGCCTGATGGGCGAGCAGGCGGTCGCGCTCGCCAAGGCCGTGGGCTACGATTCCGCCGGCACGGTGGAGTTCGTGGCCGGCCAGGACAAGTCGTTCTACTTCCTCGAGATGAACACCCGCCTTCAGGTGGAGCATCCGGTGACCGAGATGATCACCGGCATCGACCTCGTGGAGGAAATGATCCGCGTGGCCGCCGGCGAGCCCTTGAGGCTGACCCAGGCGGACGTGAAGCTGAACGGCTGGGCGGTGGAGAGCCGAATCTACGCGGAAGACCCGGTCCGGAACTTCCTGCCTTCGACGGGCCGCCTCGTCACCTATCGCCCGCCGCGCGAGGGCGAGCACGGCGGCGTGACGGTGCGCAACGACACGGGCGTCTACGAAGGCGGCGAGATCTCGATCTACTACGATCCGATGATCGCCAAGCTCGTCACCCATGCCCCGACGCGCCTCCAGGCCATCGAGGCCCAGGCGACCGCCCTCGATGCCTTCGCCATCGAGGGCATCCGCCACAACATTCCGTTCCTGTCGGCCCTCATGCAGCATCCGCGCTGGCAATCGGGCCAGCTGTCCACCGGCTTCATCGCCGAGGAGTTCCCGCAGGGGTTCAAGGTGCCGGCCCCGGAGGGCGAGGTGGCCCTGCGCATGGTAGCCGTGGGCGCCGCCATCGATCACCTGCTCAACGAGCGCAAGCGGCACATCTCCGGCCAGATGCGGCAGGCTGCGAGCGTGCAGTTCGACCGCGAGCGGGTCGTGCTCCTGGGCAAGGAGCGGCATGAGGCCGTGATCGAGGACATCGAGGGCGGCTTCGCGGTGGTCATCGACGGCCAGGCCTGGCCGATCGTCTCGGGCTGGGTGCCCGGTCAGCCCGTCTGGAACGGGACGGTCGGCGGGGAGCCCGTCGCCTTCCAGGTGCGGCCGATCCTCAACGGGGTCGTCCTGTCCCATGCGGGCACCTCGGCCGACGTGCGGGTCTACACGAAGCGCGAGGCTGAACTGGCGGCCCTGATGCCGGAGCGGCTGGAGGCCGATACGGGCAAGCTCCTGCTCTGCCCGATGCCGGGGCTCGTGAAGGCGATCAGCGTGAGCCAGGGACAGGAGGTCAAGGCCGGCGAGCCCCTCTGCATCGTGGAGGCCATGAAGATGGAGAACGTCCTGCGCGCGGAGCGCGACGGCACGATCTCGAAGATCCACGCCAGGGAGGGCGACAGCCTGGCGGTCGACGCGGTGATCATGGAATTCGCATAAGGCGGACACATTCGCTCGTTACTTTGCCGCCCATTCCGTCCTCGGCCCGCCATGGCCGGGCTTGTCCCGGCCATCCCGATGGTTCGAAGCGCCGCGCCTTTTCGAGCGTCATCACCGGCACAAGGCCCGCGATGACCCGGCGGGGATCGTCGGCCGGCAACGAAGAAAGCGCTCGCGCCCATGCCCCTCTATTTCGCCTATGGCTCCAACATGGACCGGGCCGCCATGCTCCAGCGGTGCCCGGCCTCGAAGCCGGTCGGTCTCGCGCGGCTCATGCGGCACCGCTTCATCGTCTTCGACGAGGGCTATGCCACCGTGGTGCGCGATCCGCAGCGGACGGTCTGGGGGATGGTCTGGGATCTGGCCCTGGCGGACGTGCCCGCCCTGGACCGCTACGAGAGCCTGTCGACGGGCCTTTACACCAAGGTCGTCCAGCCGGTGGTGACCGAGCAGGGGCCGCGCCGGGCGATCGTCTATATCGGACGGAGCACCAAGCCGGGGACGCCGCTCCCGGGCTATATGGAGGGCGTGGTGGAGGCGGCCCGGCATGCCGGCCTGCCCGAGGACTACATCCGGAGCCTGGGCGTCTGGCTGCCGAAGGCCCAGGCTGGCGCACCCGTGCCGCAGCAACCCAAGATCCGCCCCCTCTGGAACGCACCATCGGGCACGATGCCCAAGCCTCGATGATGGGCCCGCACCTGAGAACCCGCCGCTTTCGGCCGCTTGCCGGGCCGTCCGCTGAGCTCGAACCGGACAAAATCCGGTTCGCGGTGGATCCGCCGAATGCAGTTCGTATTATCCAGACGGTGAATGAGGATCACGGTGGGTGACGCACGCTCGCCCACCCTGCGGAGCGCTGAGGGACGATGACCGAGAGCCGAACGTCGCATGTTCTGATCCGTGGGCACGTCCAGGGGGTGAGCTTCCGTGCCTGGACGCAACATCAGGCGGAGCTCCACGGGCTCAAGGGCTGGGTGCGCAACCGGCGCGACGGCACGGTCGAGGCCGTGTTCTCAGGGCCGGACAATCTCGTGGAGGTGATGCTGAAGGCCTGCCGCGAGGGGCCGGCGGGCTCGCGCGTGGAAAAGCTCGAGATCCTGGCTCCCGACGACCTTGAGTTCAACGCTTCCGGGCGCTTCGAGATTCGCGGGACGGTTTAACCCCTCGACGGCGCGCCGGTCTCGACGGGGCCGCCGGCCTTCTTCCAGGCCGTGAAGCCGCCCTCCACATGGGCCACCGGCTGCAAACCCATGTCCTGTGCGGCGGCGGCCGAGAGCGCCGAGCGCCAGCCCGCGGCGCAGAAGAACACGAAGGTCTTGTCCTGGGCGAAGACCGGTTTGTGGTAGGGGCTTTCCGGATCGATCCAGAACTCGAGCATGCCGCGAGGGCAATGCACGGCCCCCGGCACGCGGCCCTCCCGTTCGAGCTCCCGCGGGTCGCGCAGGTCCACGAAGACCACGTCCTCGCGGCCGTGCAGAGGCAGGGCCTCGGCGATGGAGAGCGTCCGGATCTTTGCATGGGCTTCGTTGAGCAATGTCTTGTAGCCGCGGGTGATGGTCTGAGGCATGAAGGGTCGATCCCCATTGAGGCTTCCCACAAACTGGGCAAGATGGCGGCGGAGTCAATCGGAGGAACGGGTGCTGGGTTTCACCAATCTCGATTACGGGGCGCTGGCCTTCTTCCTGATTGCCTGGATCGGCTACCACGCCGCGCTCGAGCTCACGCCGGCCGGGCAGAAGAGCCTGAACAAGCTGATGAACCAGTACCGCTATCGCTGGATGGAGCAGATGGTGGTGCGGGAGAACCGGATCGTCGACACCACGATCATGGCGTCCCTGATGAACGGGACAGCGTTCTTCGCCTCGACGTCGCTCATCGCCATCGGGGGCGTTCTGGCCCTGCTGCGCTCGGCCGATTCCGTTCTGCCGCTGTTCGCCGACCTCCCGTTCGGAGAGCCGCCGACAAGGCTGGCCTGGGACGTGAAGGTGATCGGGCTCGCGGTGATCTTCGTCTACGCCTTCTTCAAGTTCGCCTGGTCCTACCGGCTCTTCAACTACATGGCGATCATCGTCGGGGCGGTGCCCGTCCTGAAGGAGAACAGCCGTGACGAGGCCCTGGCCGTCGCCCGTCAGGCGGCTGCGATGAACGCGGTGGCCGGCAAGCATTTCAACCGTGGACAGCGCGCATTCTTCTTCTCGCTCGCCTATCTCGGCTGGTTCGTGAGCGCCCATCTCTTCATCGGGGCGACGGCCGGCGTCCTGCTCGTCATGTGGCGGCGCCAGTTCCTGTCCGATGCCCACGACGCAGCCTTGAGGTCCACAGATGTCTAAGCACGCAAATCCCGAGGAACTCGAGGCCGCCCTCCTGACGCTTCTCGAGGAGCGGGGCCCCGGACGGACGATCGGTCCCGCCGACGTGGCTCAGGCCATCGGGGGAAACCAGCCGGACGGATGGGGGCCCCTGATGCAGCCCGTCCGGAAGGTGGCGGTGCGCCTGATGAAGGAAGGCCGCATCGTCATTCTGCGCAAAGGGCGGCCCGTCGATCCGGACGATTTTCGCGGAACCTATAGGCTGGCGCTGCCGACCGGTCCGGAATCCTGAGCCCCGGGGAAAAGGCGCGACGTGCGCCCGGTCGCGTAATAGCCGATCAGCCCGGCCCATTCCTTGGTGCCCAGATCGAGCCGCCGCAGGCCTTCCGAGATGAAGCCGAAGGGGCGGTGATTGTTGCCTCCGCCCCCGGTGCGGAAATCGACCGGATAGGGGGTGATCGGGAAGTCGCTTTTTTCGAACACGCCGACCGCCCGCGGCATATGCCAGGCAGACGTCACGAGCAGCCAGCGCTCGCTCTCATGCGGCTTCGCCAGATCACGCGAGAAGAGCGCGTTCTCCGAGGTCGTGCGGGATCGATCCTCCACCAGGATGCGGGTCTCGTCGATGCCGATGCTCTTCAGATACGCCGCGATGATGGGAGCCTCGGCCGCGCCGTCGCCGAAGACCGTGCCGCCGCCGCCGGAGATCAGGATTCGGGCGTTCGGGTAGCGGTGCGCGAGTTGGATCGTGTCGAGGACGCGCTCCGCCGATTCGTTCGACACGATCATCCCGCGGGAGGCCGAATCCGCCGCCTCGACGGATCCGCCGAGCAGGATGATTCCCTCCACGGGCCTGCCATCGTCCCGGAAGGCCGGAAACCGCTCCTCGAGCGGCAGCAGGATGTAGTTGGCGATGGGCAGAAGCCCCAGGGCGATGGTCGTCAGGGTGAAGACGAGGCTCAGGCCGATGCCGAAGGAGCGCAGCCGCTTGAAGAGGGCCAGGACCAGCCCGAGCAGGACGAGGCTGATCAGGAGATTGGACGGCGTGGCGAAGAACCACGCGACTTTCGAGACGTAGTAGAACACCCGCTGTCCTCAGGTTCGATGCCTCGCCGGACGTTCGCTCCCCACGTCATCACCGGCCTTGTGCCGGTGATCCCGATGGCTTGGGGCGCGGCGCTTCACGCCATCGGGATGGCCGGGACAAGCCCGGCCATGACAGGAGAGAAGCGCTTGCATGCGCACCTTGAAGAACCGAAGCCTCAAGCCTTGTTCAGCTCGGCCTCGTAGCGCGCCTTGGTCTCGGCGTTCGGCGGATACAGGCCGGGGAGGGGAACGCCCTTCTCGACCTCGCGCATGACCCAGAGCTCATAATGCTCCTGAGCGACGGCCGCCTTGGCCACCTCGTCCACCATGGCGGCCGGGATCACCACGACGCCGTCCCGGTCGGCGACGATCACGTCGTCCGGGAAAATGGCGACGCCGCCGCACCCGATCGGCTCCTGCCAGCCCACGAAGGTCAGGCCGGCCACGGAGGGCGGTGCCGCGACGCCCGCGCACCAGACCGGGAGATTCGTGCCCTCGACACCGACCGCATCGCGCACCACGCCGTCCGTGATGAGGGCGGCGACGCCGCGCTTCTTCATCCGGGCGGTCAGGATGTCGCCGAAGATGCCCGCATCGGTGACGCCCATGGAATCGACCACCGCGATGCAACCCTCCGGCATGTCCTCGATGGCAGCCCGGGTGGAGCGCGGGGAGGCCCAGGATTCCGGCGTCGCCAGATCCTCGCGGGCCGGCACGAATCGCAGGGTGAAGGCGCGACCGACCATCTTCTCCGTGGCGTTGAAGGCCGGCATGGGTCCCTTCATCCAGCAGCGGCGGACGCCCTTCTTCAGCAGCACGGTGGTGATCGTGGCCGTGGAGGCGGCGCGCAGGGCATCGGCGATGGTCTTGTCGAGGGTCATGGCTGTTTCCTGACGTTGAGATAGGCTTTCATAGCGGGCCATGGCCCCGCACGCTACCGCGGCGGAGCACCGCCAGGCGCAACTCCGTCGTGCGTCAGTCGCGGTCCGGCGCCCCAAGCGGGAAGTACCCGCGATAGGGCCGTGCCTCGTCCACCGCACGGGCGAAGGATGGGCGGGCCAGCAGTCTTCTCCGATAGTCCCGGACGTGCGGGAAGGCCTCCCCGACGGGATGCGCCCAGTCGGCATAGAAGAGCGAGGGGGCCGCGGCGCAATCGGCCAGGCTGAACGTGCGTCCGGCCGCCCATTCGCGACCGGCGAGCGTCCGGTCGAGCCAGCCATAGGCCCGGTCGAGCATCGCCCGCGCCTCCTTCACGCCGTAAGAATCGCGATCCGGCTCCGGACGGATGCGGTCGAGGACGATCTTCTGCATCGGCGTGGCGACGTAATTGTCGAAGAAGCGATCCAGAAGCCGCACGGCGAGAGCCTCCCGCGGGTCGTCCGGGATCAGCCGCGCCAGACCGGGGTAATGGAGGCAAAGATGCTCGATGATGATCGTGGCTTCCATGACGGTCCGGCCATCGTCCACCAGCACGGGGAACCTCTTGATCGGCCAGAGTGCCTCCAGCTCCGTGCCGTTCCTGGCATCCTCGAGCGTCCGGTACTCGAACGGAGTGCCGTTCTCGTAAAGGGCGATCAGGACCTTCTGACAGTAGGACGAGAAGGGATGGGCATACAGCGTCGGGGTCATCGGGGCCTCTCGGCTCTGCTAGAGCATCGGACGTGAAAAGTAGCACCACTTTTGGGATCGGATCCGATGCTCTCTTCCTTAAGCGGCGCATCGTTCGGGGGGGGGGGGCGGGGGGGGGGCCGCGCGAAGAGGGGGA
>NZ_JAMXFI010000088.1:0-18534 GCF_025460875.1 Microvirga yunnanensis | reverse complement strand
TGACGGGGCCCTGGGTCGGGCGCGGCCCGCTGGGTCCGCGCCGAACGATGCGCTGGAATTCCTCACTGTACCCGGTTCGGCCCGAATGAAAATCACCGCCGCGGCGGCATGCCGGGGCGCGTGCGGACGGGCCCGGCATGCCCTCCTGCGGGTGGTCTCACGCGGTCTTGGCGAACAATTCGCGGCCGATCAGCATGCGCCGGATCTCGCTGGTGCCGGCGCCGATCTCGTAGAGCTTCGCGTCGCGCAGCAGGCGGCCGGTCGGGTAGTCGTTGATGTAGCCGTTGCCGCCGAGGAGCTGGATCGCGTCGAGGGCCATTTTGGTGGCGTTCTCGGCCGCGTAGAGGATGGCGCCGGCGGCATCCTCGCGGGTGGTCTCGCCCCGATCGCAGGCCTTCGCCACCGCATAGACGTAGGCCTTCGCGGCGTTCATGGTCACGTACATGTCGGCGACCTTGCCCTGGACGAGCTGGAACTCGCCGATGGCCTGACCGAACTGCTTGCGCTCGTGGATGTAGGGCAGCACCACGTCCATGCAGGCCTGCATGATGCCCGTGGAGCCGGCCGCCAGAACGGCGCGCTCGTAGTCGAGGCCCGACATCAGCACGTTGACGCCCCGGCCGACCTCGCCGAGCACGTTCTCCTCGGGCACCTCGCAATCCTCGAACACCAGCTCGCAGGTGTCCGAGCCGCGCATGCCGAGCTTGTCGAGCTTCTGGTGGGTGGAGAAGCCCTTGAAACCCTTCTCGATCAGGAAGGCCGTCATGCCACGCGGGCCTGCCGCCGGGTCCGTCTTGGCGTAGACAACCAGGGTGTCGGCCGTGGGGCCGTTGGTGATCCACATCTTGTTGCCGTTGAGCACGTAGCGGTCGCCGCGCTTCTCGGCCCGGGTGCGCATGGAGACCACGTCGGAGCCCGAGCCGGGCTCGGACATGGCGAGCGCCCCGAGATGCTCGCCGGAGATCAGCTTCGGCAGGTAGCGCCGCTTCTGCTCCTCGTTGCCGTTGCGGCGGATCTGGTTCACGCAGAGGTTCGAATGCGCCCCGTAGGACAGGCCGACGGAAGCCGACGCCCGGGAGATCTCCTCCATGGCGATCACGTGCTCGAGATAGCCGAGACCGGCCCCGCCGTATTCCTCCTCGACCGTGATCCCGTGCAGGCCGAGCTCGCCCATCTGGGGCCACAGATCGCGCGGGAACTGGTTCGACCGGTCGATCTCCTCCGCCCGCGGGGCGATCCTCTCCTGGGCGAAGTCGCGCACGGTCTCGCGGATGGCGTCGGCGGTCTCGCCGAGATCGAAATTGAAGCCCTTGGCGGCGTTCGGCAGCATGATGTCCTCCCAATTCCAATCGTCGACTCACAAGAGTACGCGATGGATCACTTTTCTCGCCGGCCATTTTGGTCAGCAATGCTGCCCTTATCAAGGCCGGTCCGGCGGGAAAAGTGAGGCGGCGCTGTCTTTGGGACCGACGACCAGCCTGAGCCGATCACGAAGAGGCCCCCTCACGCGGGGCGAGGAAGCCTCGATGGCGATCGAGACGGTCGGTTACTCCCCGATGCTCGCCGTCTGCACCGCGTCCATGTCGCGGCAGACGCCCATGGGTCTCAGACGGCTGTGATCGCGGGGGTCGCAGGCGCTCTGAACGAACATGCGCCACTGGTTTTCCGTGCCGTAGAAGGTGTTGCGGTCCACGTCCCCCTTGACGCCGGGCACCCGGCCCGTGGTCGTGAACTGCCAGAAGGTCCAGCGGCGGTTGTTGTAGCGCACCTGGGGCTCGGCCGCCGTGCTGCGGATCCAGTAGGGGTAGTCGTTGTACTCGCCCTCCAGGATCTCCTTGTGGAAGGTGATGTCGGTGTAGATGATCGGCCGCTTGCCGGTATGGGCTTCCATTTCGCGCAGCATCACGTCGATCATGGCCAGCGCCTGCTCGCGCGGAACCTTCTTGGGGCAGTTCACCGATTGCCCGTTCCACTCCACGTCCAGGACCGGCGGCAGGGCGTCCGGGTCCTGCGGCACGTTGCGCTTGAACCAGGCCGCCTGCTCGTGGGCCGGGCGGCACCAGTAGACGAAGTGGTAGGCGCCGCGCGGGACGCCGGCCTTCTTGGCCTCCCACCAGTTCTCCTGGAACTTGCTGTCGATGTGGTCGCCGCCCTCGGTCGCCTTGATGAAGGCGAACTGCGTGCCGGCCTGGCGCAGGGCCGCCCAGTCCACGTCGCCCTGCCACTTGGAGATGTCGACCCCGTGGATCGGAAGCCGGTGAGCGGTCGCGACTCCCTCGTGCGGGCGGGCGTCGCCCTTGGTCGGGTAGCGGCTCGACGAGGGCATGATCGCGCAGGAGGCGAGCGAAAGAGCGACGGCGGCGAGCGCGCTGAACCGAGCAGCCCGGACGAATGTCGTCAGGCCGGAACTCTTGAAGCGGCTGGGGGAGCGGCGGCGAGTCTTCATCGGTTCAACTGTATTGTACGCAACACGGGATCGCACCAGAGATGCCCGAAGAGCGTTAACAGGCCCTTACGAGCGCGGCGCGAAGCGGGACTACAGGTGAAACCAGGCCGTGGCGATGCCCAAGAAGGCGAAGAAGCCGACGATGTCCGTGATGCTGGTGACGAACGGGCCTGACGATACGGCAGGATCGACCCCGAGCCGGTTGAGCGTGAGCGGCACGAAGATCCCGCCGAGCGCCGCGAAGATCAAGACCGTGATGAGGGCGAGGCCGATCACGATGCCGAGCTGGGGCGACTGGAACCAGAGCCCCGCCACGACTCCCAGGATGAGGGCGAAGACCAGCCCGTTGAGCAGGCCCACCGTTGCCTCGCGGCGGATGATGCGCCAGGCATTCGCCCGCCCGAGTTCGCGGGTGGCGAGCGCCCGGACGGCCACCGTCATGGTCTGGGTGCCGGCATTGCCGCCCATGGAGGCCACGATGGGCATCAGGATGGCGAGCGCCACCATCCGCTCGAGCGAGCCCTCGAAGAGCCTGATCACGCTCGCGGCCAGGAAGGCCGTGCACATGTTGGCGAAGAGCCACGGGAACCGGCTCCGCTGGATATAGAAGACCGTATCCGAGAGTTCCTCGTCCGATTTCACGCCGCCGAGCTGCTTGATGTCGGCGTCGGCCTCTTCCTCGAGCACGTCGACGATGTCGTCGACCAGGATCACGCCGACGAGCCGGCCGGCTTCGTCCACCACGGCGGCGGAGACCAGGTTGTAGCGCTCGAACAGGCGCGCCACCTCCTCCTGGTGCTCGGTGGCCTCCACCCGGTCGGGCTCGGCGTTCATGATGTCCTGGATCGTGACCGGGCGCTTGGAGCGCAGGAGCCGGTCGAGGGGCACCGATCCGAGCAGGTGCGCGGCCGGGTCGATGACGAAGATCTCGTAGAAGGTCTCCGGCAGGTCCTCGGTCTCGCGCATGAAGTCGATGGTCTGCCCCACCGTCCAGAAGGGCGGCACGGCGATGAACTCGGTCTGCATGCGCCGTCCGGCGCTGTCTTCCGGATAGTCGAGGGAACGCTGCAGCGCGACGCGCTCGATGGCCGGCAGCTGATCGAGAACCTCGGCCTTTTCCTCCTCGGGCAGGCTCTCCAGGATGGTGATGGCATCGTCGGAATCGAGCTCGCGCACGCCCTCCGCGACGGTCGCGGTCTCGAGTTCCTCCAGGATCTCCTCGCGGACCGCCTCGTCGACCTCGGTCAATGCGGCGAAGTCGAAGGACGTGCCGAGAAGCTCGATGAGGCGAGGGCGCTGGTCCGGCTCTAGGGCTTCGAGAAGATCGCCCAGTTCGGATTCGTGGAAGTCTTCGACGAGCTTCTGCAGGCGCTCGACCTCCGACGCCTCGATGGCGTCGGCGGCGGCGGCCAGAAATTCCGGATTGAGCTCGCCTTCCTCATCCCTGAAGGACGGGGATTCGGGTTCAGGCCCATCGGGCTTCGGAAGCGGCGTCTTGTCTTCGACTTCCAGCATCAGCCGTCCTCTGAAGGTGGGTTGCCGCCTTTTAGGTGCGCGGGCGAGCCCACGCAATGCGCCTAAAAGACTTTCTCGAAGAATTGCTTGCGGGTGATCCCGTCGGCTTGTCTCAGAAGCGTATGACAGTGGTTCGACCGTCCGGGGCGCCGGGCCCCGCGGCCAACAAAAAAGGCCCCGGAAGGGGCCTTTTTCGTCTTCGGCACCGAAGTGCCGAAAGTTGGTGCGGTCAAGAGGACTCGAACCTCCACGGGTCTCCCCGCTACCACCTCAAGGTAGTGCGTCTACCAATTCCGCCATGACCGCGAACTCGGTTTCAGGAGTGGTTTTCCTGAAGAGGTGGCCGCTCTAGCAGATCGATCGGAACGCCGCAACCCCTTCCGTGGAGCTTGCGGCGATTGATCAATGCGAATGCCTCGCCTGCGAAGGGCAATCTTCGAAGGGTGGAGCATCGGATCCGATCCCAAACCTGGGTCCACTTTTGGGTCCGATGCTCTAGGCGATAAGCGTCTGTCACGACTATATAAGCGCGAGTGTCACGAGGGACGCGGGACCGACGCGCGTTCCTTCAAGGGACCGGAGCGATCCTGCTCCGCGGCCCGCTGGATTTTGGGTGAATCGGTGTCGAACCTGCGAGACAGCCTGACCGTTCAGTTCCACGCCGAAAGCGGCTCCGGTCCCGTGGAGTGGCTGATCACGGACGGCCCGGTCGGCTATGAGGAGGCGGTCGCCTTCATGGAGGCCCGCGCCGAGGCCATCGCGGCAGGCGAGGCCCGGGAACTGGTGTGGCTCGTGGAGCACCCGGCGCTCTATACGGCCGGGACCTCGGCCAAGGCGGCCGACCTCGTGGATCCGGATCGCTTCCCGGTGCATCAGACGGGCCGGGGAGGGCAATACACCTATCACGGGCCCGGACAGCGGGTCGCCTACGTGATGCTCGATCTCAAGCGCCGGGCGCCGGATCTGCGCCGCTACGTGACGGCCCTGGAAGCCTGGCTGATCGCCACGCTCGACGCCTTCAACATCCGCGGCGAGCGGCGGGAGGACCGGGTCGGCGTGTGGGTGCGGCGGCCGGACAAGGGCGAGACCGTCGAAGACAAGATCGCCGCCATCGGCATCCGTGTCCGCCGCTGGGCCACGTTCCACGGCATCAGCCTCAACGTGGAGCCGGACCTGTCGCATTTTTCCGGCATCGTTCCCTGCGGCGTGACGGAGCACGGGGTAACGAGCCTCGTCGACCTGGGCATTCCCGTCACCGTGCCCGAGGTCGACGCGGTGCTGCGCCGGACCTTCGAGGAGATCTTCGGGCCGACCGAGCGGGTCGAGACACCGTTGCTCTCGCGCCACGGCGTCTAGGATTTTCACGCAGGATACGGCAAGGCTTCTCCCCAAGGCCGCTTCATGCTCTAAGCTGGAGCAAACGGCTGATCATTGGCGGAACTTCCATGCAACGTGTCCTTCTCGCTTCCCTTGTCGCTCTGGCCGCCTCGGCCTGTGCCGTCAGGCCCGAACCCACGGAGCTCGTCAAGATCGTCGATTCGCCGGCCGACGTGCGGGTCTGCACCCGTCTCGGCGAGGTGAGCCCCGTCACGCCGACCGGTCCGGGAACCCACCGGCCGGTCAATATCGGCTTCGGCGTCACCCTCGGCCGGTCGACCTTCGGCTACGCGACCGAGGACATGCTCCAGGCGACCGTCGCGCTCGGCGGCACGCATCTCTACCTCCAGCAGGTCTCCCACGACTGGTCGCTCGTGCGCGGCATCGCGTACCGCTGCGGTCCCGGCGTCGTGCGCCAGGAGACGGTCATTCGTGCGAAAGGCTGAAGCAACGGCCCGCTGAAGCCAGTTGCGCGGACCTCCCTGTTATAGGTACTGACGTTTTCGCCCCAGCGCGCCGCTGCTGACGGGCCGAAAAACAAGACCGAGGGAGACCCGCCGTGCCCGTCATCGCCACTTCTGCCGACCTGACCTCGGACGCCGCGCGGGCGAACCGTGACGCCTGGGCCGAGCTCGCCCGGGACCTCCAGGCCAAGCGGCAGGCAGTGGCGGAGGGCGGCCCGGCCAGGGCCCGGGAGCGGCATCTGGCCCGCGGCAAGCTCCTGCCCCGCGAGCGGGTGATGCGCCTGCTCGACCCGGGCGCCCCGTTCCTGGAACTCGGCTCGCTGGCCGCTCACGGCATGTACGAGGACGCGATCCACGGGGCGGGGATCATCACCGGGATCGGTCGCGTCGAGGGCCGCGAGGTCATGATCGTCTGCAACGATTCGACGATCAAGGGCGGCACCTACTACCCGATGACGGTGAAGAAGCATCTGCGGGCCCAGGAAGTGGCGCGCGAGAACCGTCTGCCCTGCCTCTATCTGGTGGATTCCGGCGGCGCGAACCTGCCGCATCAGACGGAGGTGTTCCCGGACCGGGAGCATTTCGGCCGCATCTTCTACAACCAGGCGACCCTGTCTTCGCTCGGCATCCCGCAGATCGCCTGCGTCATGGGCTCATGCACGGCCGGCGGCGCCTATGTGCCGGCCATGTCGGACGAGACGATCATCGTGCGCCGGCAGGGCACGATCTTCCTCGGCGGGCCGCCCCTCGTGAAGGCGGCGACCGGCGAGGTCGTGTCGGCCGAGGATCTCGGCGGCGCGGACGTTCATGCCCGTCTCTCCGGCGTCGCGGATCATTACGCCACCGACGACGTGCATGCGCTCGCCATCGCGCGCCGCATCGTCGGAACGCTCAACACCCGCAAGAGCATCGATATCGACATCGTCGAGCCGGTGGAGCCCAAGTATTCCATCGACGATCTCGACGCGATCGTGCCCACCGACCTCAAGAAGCAGTACGACATCCGTGAGGTCATCGCGCGCCTCGTCGACGGCTCCGAGTTCGACGAGTTCAAGCGGCTCTACGGCACGACGCTCGTCACGGGGTTCGCGCGGATCTGGGGCATGCCCGTCGGGATCATCGCCAACAACGGCATCCTGTTCTCGGAGAGCGCCCAGAAGGGTGCGCATTTCATCGAGCTCTGCTGCCAGCGGCGGATCCCGCTGCTCTTCCTGCAGAACATCTCCGGCTTCATGGTCGGGCGCCAGTACGAGGCGGGCGGCATCGCCAAGGACGGGGCGAAGCTCGTCACGGCGGTGGCCTGCGCCCAGGTGCCCAAGATCACCCTTCTGGTCGGCGGCTCGTTCGGAGCCGGCAATTACGGCATGTGCGGCCGCGCCTATTCCCCGCGCTTCCTGTTCACCTGGCCGAATTCCCGCATCTCGGTGATGGGCGGCGAGCAGGCGGCGAGCGTGCTGGCGACCGTGCGGCGCGACAACTTCGACGCCGAGGGCAAGGCCTGGAGCGCGGACGAGGAGGAGGCCTTCAAGGCCCCGATCCGCGACAAGTACGAGAAGGAGGGCTCGCCCTACTACGCGACGGCGCGCCTCTGGGACGACGGCATCATCCTGCCCTCGGAGACCCGCCGGGTGCTCGCCCTGGCCTTCTCGGCCGCCCTGAACGCGCCCGTCCCGGAGACGAAGTTCGGCGTCTTCAGGATGTAGCGGATCAGGGCCTTCGAGCCGTGGAACCGGAGCGGCCCGAAACGGATTTTCCGGGCATGCCCCAGCAAGAGTCCGACAGGTATCGCAGGGCTTATGCCGCGCAGGTCGCCCGGCTGGCGGATGTCCGGGATGCGCGCATCGAGGCGGCCTTCGCGGCCGTGCCGCGGGAAAGCTTTCTGCCGCCGGCGCCGTGGACCACGATCACTATGGGCGTCGCCACCCTGACGTCCGAGCTCGCCGAGATCTACGACAATGTCCTCGTGGCGATCGATCTCGAACGGGGCATCAACAACGGCGAGCCCGCTCTCCACGCCGCCTGGCTCGATGCGGTCGGCCCGCGACCGGGCGAGACCGTGATCCATGTGGGCGCCGGCACGGCCTATTACACGGCCATCCTGGCGCAGCTCGTTTCACCGGATGGGCGTGTCGACGCCTTCGAGTACGAGACGGACCTCGCCGCCCAGGCGGAGCGGAACCTGGGCGCCTGTTCGAACGTGACCGTTCACGCGGCCTCCGCCTTCGGCCGGGTCCTGCCGAAAGCGGACGTCATCTACGTCAATGCCGGCGTGATCGCGCCCGATGTGGAGTGGCTCAGGGCGCTGAACCCGGGCGGACGCCTGATCTTTCCCTGGCAGCCGCACAAGGGCTGGGGACCGGCCGTGCTGGTGACGCGGCACGAGAAGGGATTGTCGGCTCGGGCGCTCATGACGGTGGGGTTCATCTCCTGCAGCGGCACGACGGAGCGGATCTCGGTCCGTCGGCTGCCGACCGAGGCCGACGTCGCGGCCGTCCGGTCTGTCTGGATCAGGAGCGAGCGCGCGCCCGATTCGAACGCCGTCGCGGTGTATGACGACGTCTGGTTCTCGGCTGAAAAAATCGACCGCTGAGGGACGCGGGCCGCGCGCCAAAACGGGCCCCGATAGGGCGGAAGCCGCGCCTGACAAGCGGAATTCTGTCCCAAAATTGTTGCGGTCGAGCAACACCCTCAAACCTTCAACATCTTGCCTCTGTTGGCCCAAGCTCCGCCGCGATGCCGCCATAAACCAAGCGCTACACCAGAAGCAGGTTAAAGTGCTTCAAAACCAAAGCTTTACGGTACGATACCTGGGGCAGATCCTGGATTAAGACTGTTAGCTGATCCTTCGTAAGGATCGTTGCATCGGTGGCGTGGCACGTGGCAGATCACGGGAGTTCCAAAGGCTTGGATCTCCGTCGTGAGAACCGGGTGGAAGAGAGTGCGGACCATGGATGCGCGGTTGATCGACAAGTCGAAGCTTCCGAGCCGTCACGTGACGGTGGGGCCCGCTCGCGCGCCGCATCGCTCCTATCTCTATGCCATGGGGCTGACCAAGGAGCAGATCGCCCAGCCGCTCGTCGGCGTCGCGACCTGCTGGAACGAGGCCGCTCCCTGCAACATCTCCCTCATGCGCCAGGCCCAGGCCGTGAAGAAGGGGGTGGCGGCCGCCAACGGCACGCCGCGCGAGTTCTGCACCATCACGGTGACGGACGGCATCGCCATGGGCCACCAGGGCATGAAGGCGTCGCTCCCGTCCCGCGAGGTGATCGCGGATTCGGTCGAGCTGACCATGCGCGGCCATTCGTACGACGCGTTGGTCGGCATGGCGGGCTGCGACAAATCCCTGCCGGGCATGATGATGGCGATGGTGCGCCTCAACGTGCCGTCGATCTTCATCTATGGCGGGTCGATCCTTCCCGGCTCCTTCCGCGGCCGTCAGGTGACCGTGCAGGACCTCTTCGAGGCGGTGGGCAAGTACTCGGTCGGCGAGATGTCGGACGAGGATCTCACCGAGCTCGAGCAGGTGGCGTGTCCGTCGGCCGGCGCCTGCGGGGCCCAGTTCACCGCCAACACCATGGCGACCGTGTCCGAGGCCATGGGCCTCGCCCTGCCGTATTCGGCCGGTGCTCCGGCGCCCTACGAGATCCGCGACCGGTTCTGCGCCGCGGCCGGCGAGCAGATCATGGATCTGATCGCGAAAAACATCCGTCCGCGCGATATCGTGACCCGCAAGTCCCTGGAGAACGCCGCCACCGTCGTGGCGGCTTCGGGCGGCTCCACCAACGCGGCCCTGCACCTTCCTGCCATCGCCCATGAGGCCGGCATCAAGTTCGACCTGTTCGACGTCGCCGAGATCTTCAAGCGCACGCCCTACATCGCGGATCTGAAGCCCGGCGGACGCTACGTCGCCAAGGACCTGTTCGAGGTCGGGGGCATCCCGCTGCTCATGAAGACGTTGCTCGATCACGGCTTCATGCACGGCGACTGCATGACCGTGACCGGCCGCACCATGGCCGAGAACCTGGCGTCGGTGAAATGGAACGACGATCAGGACGTGGTCTATCCGGCGAACACGCCGATCACGCCGACGGGCGGCGTCGTGGGGCTCAAGGGCAACCTCGCTCCCGAAGGCGCCATCGTGAAGGTGGCCGGCATGGCGACCGACAAGCAGGTGTTCCGCGGCCCGGCCCGCTGCTTCGACGGCGAGGAGGCCTGCTTCGAGGCCGTGTCGACGCGCCGATACGAGGAGGGCGAGGTCCTGGTGATCCGCTACGAGGGCCCCCGCGGCGGTCCCGGCATGCGCGAGATGCTGTCGACCACGGCGGCGCTCTACGGCCAGGGCATGGGCGACAAGGTCGCCCTCATCACGGACGGGCGCTTCTCCGGCGCGACCCGCGGCTTCTGCATCGGCCATGTGGGTCCGGAAGCGGCGGTCGGCGGCCCGATCGGCCTGATCCGGGACGGCGACATCATCGCCATCGACGCCACCAAGGGCACCATCGACGTGGAGCTCTCCGACGAGGAACTGGCCCGGCGCCTTTCCGAATGGAAGCCGCGCGAGACGAGCGCCACCTCGGGTTATCTCTGGAAATATGCGCAAACAGTGGGTCCTGCGCGGGATGGGGCGGTCACCCATCCGGGCGGAGCCGCAGAAAAAGAAACCTATGCGGACGTCTAAACTCATCGCAGCCACCTTGTGGGTGGCCACTCTCGGGGCCGGCGGGGCTTATGCCCTCGATGCTGCGCCGCGTCCGCAACCGCTCACGCCTGCCTTGTCCCCGGCGCTCGCTCCGGCGACCAAGTACGGCTCGGTCCGTGACGCGCTGCGCAGCGGCATGCGCGACTACAATGCCGGTGACAAGATCGGGGCCGTGCATGCGCTCGAATATGCCGCCGGCCAGGGCCATTCGCTGGCGCTGTGGAAGCTCGGCCGGATGTATGCCGACGGCGACGGCGTCGAGCATGACGACCTGAAGGCGTTCGAGTACTTCTCCCGGCTCGCCGATCAGCATGCGGACGAGAGCCCCGATTCGCCGAACGCCGCGGTGGTCTCCAGCGCCTTCGTGGCGCTGGGCACGTATTTCCTGGATGGCATCAAGGACACCTACGTGATGTCCAATCCGGAACGCGCCGTCGAGATGTTCAGCTACGCGGCGTCCTATTTCAGCGATTCCAATGCGCAGTACAATCTCGCCCGGCTCTATCTGGAGGGGACGGGCGTCCGGAAGGATGCCCGCCATGCGGCCCGGTGGTTCAACCTGGCGGCCGAGAAGGGGCATACCGCCTCTCAGGCGCTCCTGGGCCATCTGCTGATGACCGGACAGGGCGTGCCACGCCAGCGGGCCAAGGGCCTCATGTGGCTCACGCTGGCGCGCGAAGCCTCCACGGATTCGGCCAAGGACCAGTGGATCGTCTCGCTCTACGACGATGCCTTCGCGGCGGCCGACGAGAGCGACCGCAAGCTGGCGCTGGCGCTGCTGGAGCAGTACATCCAGTCGCGCCGATAGGTGACCGGCGATGTCGCATCGCCGGTCATCCGCTACTCGATATCCAGATCGACCATCACCGGCACGTGATCGGAGGGCTTGTCCCAGCCGCGCACTTCCTTGCGGATCGACGCGGTCCTGAGCCTGTCCTGCGCCTGGGCCGAGAGCAGCAGGTGGTCGATGCGGATGCCGTTGTTGCGCTGGAAGGCGCCGGCCTGATAGTCCCAGAACGAATAGAGCCCCGGCTGCTCGTTGCAGGCGCGCACCGCGTCCAGGAAGCCGAGATTGAGAAGCTCCCGGAACTTCGCCCGGCTCTCCGGCTGGAACAGGGCGTCGTTGGTCCAGGCGGCCGGGTCGAGGGCGTCCTTGGGCTCCGGGATGACATTGTAGTCGCCGCACAGGACCAGGGGCTCCTCCAGGGCGAGAAGGGCCTTCGCATGGGCGCGCAGCCTGTCCATCCAGGCGAGCTTGTAGTCGAATTTCGGCGTGCCGACGGGATTGCCGTTCGGCAGGTAGATGGACGCCACACGCACGGCGCCGGTCGCGGTGGAGACGACGCCTTCCAGGTAGCGCGCCTGCTCGTCGCTCTCGTCCCCGGGCAGGCCGCGGCGGACATCCTCGAGCGGGCGCTTGGACAGGATCGCGACCCCGTTATAGGCCTTCTGGCCGTGGGTGACGACGTTGTAGCCCAGCGCCTCGACCTCCGCTCGGGGGAAGGCCTCGTCGACGCATTTCAGCTCCTGGAGGCAGACCACGTCCGGATCGGCGCTCTTCACGAAGGTGGCGAGGTGGTCCAGCCGCTGCTTGATGGAGTTCACATTCCAGGTGGCAATCCGCATCGCGTCACTCTCGCCCGTCCGTTCTCTATGCTTCATCGGATGTTCGTCCGCGGCTGGCAAGCTTGAACTCGTCGCCATCCCCACGGTTGCAACCCATGCCGGAATCCTGGTTCAGACCCATCGACAGCTCTTGCGAACGCGATCGCCTGCCTCTCCCTCGGCGCCCGGGCGCCGGGCAGGGCGCTCCTTGCCGCCGCCCGCCTGTTCGTCCTATCCCTCTCCGTCCGGTCGGTCGATGACGCGATCTGCGCGACAATTCCTGCCGGCACCCATTTTCTGTGGCATGGGCTCAACGCAATCGTGCTCTTCGTTCTCATGAGGGCCGCCATCGTTCATTCAGCTCGGAAAAGCACCACCGATGTCCAAGATTGAAATCCACGGTTATGCCATCGTGTCCGACAACGACTGCATCGCGGATGCGTCCGGTCGCACGCCAGACGTGCTCCGCAACGAGGCCGACTGGGCCTATTTTCAGGCCGAGCTCAACGGGTCGGCCCTGACGGTGCTCGGTCGCCTCGGGCATGAGGCCAATCCCAACCCAAGGGCCCGCCTGCGGATGGTCCTGTCCTCCTCCTCGAGCGGATTGGAGCGGCGTCCGGACGGCTGGTGGTGGCATCCCGGAAGGCTTCCCTGGGATCAGGCCATCGGCACGGTCCTGCCGGAGGGCGGACGCGTCGCGGTCCCGGGAGGGCGGCAGGTCTTCGATCTCTTTCTCGGGATCGGGTACGACGCTTTCCATCTGACGCGGGCGGAGGGAACGCTCGTTCCCGACGGCGTGCCGGTCTTCTCGGGCTGCGGCAAGGTCAGGAACGCGGAAGCGATCCTATCGGCCCATGGGTTGATTCCGAGCCCCCGACAGGTCCTCGATCCGACAGGTCCGGTGAGCCTGACAATTTGGCGGAACGGTCGCCGAGACTCGTGAGTTTGCTTGGAGTTGACATGCAACAGCGATCCGAAGGGAGGAGCCGATGCGTCACCTCACAGTTTCGACGGCATTGCTTGCAGGCTGCCTGATTGCCGGAGCGGCCTGGGCACAGGGGTCCTCGGGCGGCTCCAGCGGCGGCGCAGCAGGCGGGGCCGGCGGCGGATCGTCCTCCTCGGCATCCCCGTCCGGCGGCTCGTCCGCGTCTCCCAGCACCGCCACGCAGCCGGGCGGGTCGACCCTGCGCCCGCCTGCCCAGGGCATGCGGGGGAGCGCCGATCCGGGCAACCGGGGGAGCCGCGTCGGCGGCACCACCGGGAACACCGGAACGGGCAGTCGGGAGACCACCACGGGCCAGATCCCGCCGCCCGGCACGGAAGGCAGCACGGGCGGGACGGCTGCCGGATCAGGCGGTTCCCAGTCCAATCCCGCCACGACGGGAACGGTGTCCGGGAACCGGGCTCAGCCGGGCGAGCGCTCCTCCGTCACTCCCAGCACCCGCGAGGAGAAGCTCCTCGAAGAGGCCGACAAGAGGGTCCGGCGCGGGATCTGCCAGGGCTGCTGACGCTCAGGCGGCCTTCTCGAGACCCGGATAGTCCGTATAGCCCTCGGTTCCGCCACCGTAGAAGGTGGCGCGGTCCGGCTCGTTGAGAGGCGCGTTGAGGCGGAAACGCTCGACGAGATCAGGATTGGCGATGAACAGGCGTCCGAACGCCACCAGGTCGGCGCGTCCGCTGGCGACCGCGTCAGCCGCCATGTCGCGATCATAGCCGTTATTGGCGATGTAGGCGCCGCGGAAGGAGCGGCGCAGACCCTCATAGTCGACCCTGACGGCGTTCCGGTCGCCCTGGGTGGCGCCTTCGATCATGTGGATATAGGCGAGCCCGAGGCCGTCGAGCTTTTCCACCACGTGGCTGAACAGTGCCTGCGGGTCGGAATCCTCCGCATCGTTGACCTTGGCCGGCGACAGGCGGATGCCGACCCGACCCTTGTCCCAGACCTTGAGCACGGCCTCGGCCGCCTCGATGGTCAGGCGAGCCCGGTTCTCGATGGAGCCGCCATAGGCATCCGTACGGTGGTTCGAGCCGTCCTTCATGAACTGGTCGAGCAGGTAGCCGTTCGCCGCATGGATCTCGACCCCGTCGAAGCCCGCCTCCTTGGCGTTGCGGGCGGCCTTCTCGTAGTCGCGCAGGATGACCGGGATCTCCGAGAGCTCGAGAGCGCGGGGCTCGGACACGTCGGCGAAGCCTGCCTCGAGGAAGGTCTTGGTCTGGGCGCGGAGAGCCGAGGGACCCACGGGGGCGGCGCCCTGCGGCTGGAGGGACGTGTGAGAGACGCGTCCCACGTGCCAGAGCTGGATGAAGATCCGGCCGCCGGCCTTGTGGACGGCATCCGTCACCTTGCGCCAATGCGCGACCTGCTCGGGCGAGTAGATGCCGGGCGTCCGCAGGTAGCCCTGTCCCTGGTGGGAGATCTGAGAGCCCTCGGAGATCAGGAGGCCCGCGCTCGCCCGCTGGGCGTAATAGGTCGCCGTGATGTCCCGCGCCACGTCTCCCTCCGCGGCCCGGTTCCGGGTCAGGGGAGCCATCACCAGCCGGTTCGGCAGGGTCAGGTCGCCCAAGGTGAAGGGCTGGAACAAAGCATCGGCATCGGCACTCATGGGAAAACCTCGTCTGATCCTGTGAAATCCAATAAAGCACAGGTCGCTACGAGATAATCGGCCCTCCGTCCGATGCAACGGAGGGCTGCCATGCAAAAATTCGATGTCTCCGGGAGCGGAGTCCCTCAGGCAGGAGAGCTGGCCCGGTCGAGCTGCGCGATGTCCTCCTGATCGAGGCGCACGCTCGTCGCCTGCACGAGATCGCGGACCTGCTCCACACTGGTGGCGCTGGCGATCGGCGCGGTGAGGCCGGGACGCGCCATGAGCCAAGCCAGGGCGATCTGGGCGGGCGTCGCGCCTCTTCGGGCGGAAACCTCGTCGAGCGCCGCCAGGATGCGCCGGCCGCGATCGTCCAGATAGGCGGCCATCCGGCCACCGCGCACGCTCTTGCCGAAATCGGCCTCCGACCGGTACTTGCCGGTCAGGAACCCGCTGGCGAGCCCGTAATAGGGAATGACGCCGATCTCTTCCCGGCGGCAGAGCGGTTCCAGGTCGGCCTCGTACTCGGCGCGGTCAGACAGGTTGTACTTGTTCTGGAGGCTCTCGTAGCGCGGCAGACCGCGCTCGGCGCTGATGGCCAGGGCTTCCGTCAACCGCTCGGCCGTGAAGTTCGACGCGCCGATGGCCCGCACCTTTCCCTCCCGGATCAGCTCCGCGTAGGTCTCGAGCGTCTCCTGCTGCGGGGTCTCGAGATCGTCGCGGTGGGACTGGTAGAGATCGATGTAATCGGTCTGGAGGCGGCCAAGGGAGTCTTCCACCGCCGAGCGGATGTAGCTCCTCGACAATCCCTTCCGGTCCGGCCCCATCTCCGAGCCCACCTTGGTGGCGATGATGAGCCTGTCGCGATTGCCGCGGGCCTTCATCCACTTGCCGATGATCGTCTCCGATTCTCCGCCCGTGTGGCCGGGCACCCAGGTGGAATAGACGTCGGCCGTGTCGATGAAGTTGAGGCCGGCATCGGCATAGGCGTCGAGCACCTTGAACGAGGTCTCCTCGTCCGCCGTCCATCCGAACACATTGCCGCCGAGGCACAGGGGGGAAACCATCAAGTCCGAGCGGCCGAGCCGACGCTTTTCCATAGTCATCTCCATGATCCGCTGCCGATGTGGGGCGGATCCGGAGGCTGGCAAGGTGGCCGATCGCGATCGCAGCGTCCGGTTGCAGGCGCCGGACGCCGTTTCGCTCAGGCGGCAGCGCTCAGCGTGATCCCGCGGGCCTCCGCGAACGCGAAGAGCGCGGATTCGCTGTCGATGCGGTGACGCTGATCGATGGTCCAGCCGGTCTCGTCCCGGACCACGATGTAGCCCCGGGCCTGAAGACGGGAGACCACGGCCTGGAGGCCGCTCGACTCGGATTTCGTCACGCCGCGCTCCGCAATGAAACGCTCGATGGCAGCCTGCGCGGCCTGAGCGAGATCGATCGCATCCGCACGGTTCGCCGGCTTCGCCTTCGCCTTGGCCTGCGCAAGGGCGCGCGCGGGATCCCGGCGGACGGATTTCCAGCCGCCGCGGCCGGAGGTCTGCGCATTCGCGGCTTCCGGCTCCGGCAGACGCGCGGATGCGGGAGCCTCCGTGACGAGGATCTTGGGCGCGGCCGCAGCGGCGGCCTGGACGACGGGACGGGCAGGGGCGGCCTGTGAGACGCCGCGCACGGCCGGCAGGACCGGAGGCCTCTTCTCGGCCTCCCTCGGCTTCGGAGCCGGCCTGGGCGCCGCGACGGCAGGGTTGGGAGCGGCAGCCCGGGCCTTCTCGCGCCGCTCCTGGTCCTCTCGGGCCCGGCGAACCATCTCGGCGGCCTTCTCGGCCTCCGCCCGCTTGGCCTCGATCTCGGCCTTGCGGGCTTCCATGGCCCGACGTTTCGCCTCCTCTTCGGATTTCCGGGCTTCCGCGTCACGGCGGGCCGCAGCCTCGGCGGCGCGCTTCACGCGGACCAGGAGACGCTGGTCGATGCGCGCCTTCTCGGCGATCACCGCCCGCGCGGCCCGGATCATCCCGGCCTCGGATTCGGCGACCCAGTTCTTGAGGCGCTCGGCCATCGAGGCCTCGAGGGCGGCGAGCGCACGGGAAAGGGCCGATTCGACGTCGGCCGGCTGCGGCTCCTGACGATGTGCGGGCTCGACCGGGGAGGCCCGACGCTCCCCGCGGTCAACGACCGCGCCGCGCTCTGCTGCCGGTGGCCGGGGTGGCTTCGGCGCTGCCGGCTTCGGCATCGCGGGCTTCGACGCCTGAGCCTGAAGGGTCCTGGGGCGAGACGTTCCCGCGGCCGTGATCTTGGCCAGCTTGGAGAGGTCGCGCACCCCGATCAGTCCGAGATCCTGCATTTTCCACCGGATCTGGGTCACGGTTCGTCCGAGCTCGGTCGCGATCCGCTTGTCCGTCATCGGCGGATCGGCCGAAACGAGTTCGCGCAAGCGCGCCACGCTGGCCTCGTCCCAGGCCTGATGGGGTTGAACAAGGGTCCCGATCAGCCGGGCTCTGGCATAGGTGGCCGGGACGGGCCGTCCCAGCTTCGCGGCCGTGACGGGGACCGGGACCTTGGCTTCCCTGTCCCGGCGCAGAATTTCGAGCTCTTCGTCAGTCCAGACCCTGTTCATTGCAGGGCTTCTCCTTTTCTCAGCGAGGCTGGGATCCGGCGAACCTGCATCGCGAGGGGAGGAGCGATTGCGACAGGACAAGGAATTCGCCGGATCGTGCCGGCGACGGATGACCGTTAGGCCGGCATCGAGTGGAAAGGCACCTGAGGAACGGTGCCGGTTCTGGTGGGGCTCGCCGCCGGTGGGCGTGACGCAAGCCCCGGATCGGGTCGCGGCTCGTGATCGCGCATGGCGCAGCAACTCCTCGCGAAGCGAAGGCTTCGGGACGAGGACCATTGCGGTCGCTTGAAGGCCAGCGGCTGGGTCATGACAACGAATTCACACCAGGTAAGCCGGGAGATGTAGTCGGCTTCGGATCAAATCTCAATCCTGGATATGTCCGTCGGGGAAAGTTTCCGCGCAAAGCCGCAGACCATTGTGCATCAACGGTTTCAGAGGCATTTTCCGGGAACCCGTAAGGATTGGTTAACCATGACGGCGCATTCTCGCTGGGGTGAGTCCCGTGGGGATTTCACGCACGCCTCACAGGGGAAGGCACATGGCCGATAGCAGCGTCGCGCAAACGATCAACGAGAGAATCGAGGCCGTCAAGAAGGTGGTGAACCTGATCGCGCAGGCGGGCAGGGGAGACGATCTGCATGATCTGCGCGTGCTTCTCATCAACACCATGAGCCTGCTCAAGCGTGACCCTGGCCTCGAGGCTGCGGTGGACGATCTCTACGCGTCCGCCGAGGCGCTGGTGAAGGACGCGTCCGCCGGCACACCGCCGAACACGCGCTCGCTGCGCCTCCTGCTGTCCGCCCTGGATCGCTTCTGCACCCGCCTCTCCACCGCAGTGGACCGGATTGCCCCCGAGCCCGAGATGCGCCTGAAAGGTTTGGAGGCCGCCTACGCGGTTCAGCTCGAGCGCTTCTCCATGAACGCCGATCTCGACCCGGTCGGGCAGGTCGCCTGACGGCTCGAAGGCCGCCTTTCACGTCCCACCTCGACGAACTCTTCGATCCGGCCCTCCATGCATCAGCATCGAGGGCTTTGTCATGCGCGGAGACATGCGTGGAGATCGGTTCGGGCGTGGCGGGTCGCAAGGTTGGATTTGCCGTGTCCGACATGTGCGCTGAACGGCAAAAGCCCTCGGAGCGGTTTGCTCGCGAGGGCTTATGTGATTTGGTTGCGGGGACAGGATTTGAACCTGTGACCTTCAGGTTATGAGCCTGACGAGCTACCGGGCTGCT
>NZ_JAMXFI010000087.1:0-32643 GCF_025460875.1 Microvirga yunnanensis | reverse complement strand
GGGTCAGGCGAACTATTCCGCCGCCAAGGCGGGCGTGATCGGTTTCGCCAAGGCGCTCGCGCAGGAGAACGCCAACAAGGGCGTCACGGTCAACGTGATCGCGCCGGGCTATATCGCCACCGAGATGGTGAAGGCGGTCCCCGAAGAGGTGCTCAAGTCCAAGATCCTGCCGCTCATTCCGGTCGGACGCCTCGGCGAGGCGGAGGAGATCGCCCGCAGCGTGCTCTTCCTGGCCGCCGACGAGGCCGGCTTCGTCACCGGCTCGACCCTGTCCGTCAACGGCGGGCAGTACATGGCCTGATCCGCACGACATCGTCCCGGAGGCGGTCCGACGCCGCGCTCCGGGCCCGATGCGGCGCATCCCTTCTTGCAACACGGAGAACTTGAGGCATGAACCGCATCGACATGGCGGGCAAGACCGTCGTGATCACGGGGGGCGCCCGCGGCATCGGCTATGCGATCGGCGAGCGCCTGGTGCAATCGGGCGCCAGGGTCGCCATCTGGGATCTCCGTCTCGAGGAGACCGAGGCGAGCGCCGCAGCCCTGTCCAAGGATTGCATCGGCCTGAGCGTCGACGTGGCCGACAGCCTCTCGGTGGAACATGCCGCGCAGCAGACCCGCGGGGCCTTCGGGCGCATCGACGGCCTCGTGAACGGCGCCGGGATCACTGGGCCGGTCAAGCCGCTCGCCGATTATTCCGTCGAGGAGTGGCGCAGCGTGGTGGACGTCAACCTGACCGGCACCTTCAATTGCTGCCGGTCCATCGTGCCGATCATGCTGGAGAACGATTACGGCCGGATCGTCAACATCGCGTCGGTCGCCGGCAAGGAGGGCAATCCGAACCTTGCCGCCTACAGCGCCGCCAAGGCGGGCATCATCGGGCTCACCAAATCCCTGGGCAAGGAACTGGCCAAGACCGGTATCGCGGTCAACTGCATCACGCCCACCACGGCCAAGACGAAGATCCTCGAATCCCTGACGCCGGAATTCATCGAATACATGCGCGTGCGCATTCCCCGCGACCGCTTCGCCGAACTGCACGAGATCGCCGCCATGGTGGCCTGGATGCTCTCGGAGGAGAACTCCTTCACCACGGCGGCCACCTTCGATCTGAGCGGCGGGCGCACCACCTACTAGCGCACCGTGCGAAAAAGTGGGCCCGGTTTTTCCCGTCGAACGGTGCGCCAGCCAAGAGGGGAGCATCGGACAATCGGGATCACCGGGACACGCCCGGTGATGACGGGGTGGTGGATCGACCGGGCGATCAAGACAGGGGTCCGGACGATGCGCCGCTCAAAGGCTTGAGCATCGGATTCGATCCCAAAACCGGGGCCACTTTTCACGTCCGAGGCTCTCGAATTTCCGGCAGGATCCGCCGCGGCGCTTCGCTTCCCGGCGGGAGTCGTGATAGGTGGCGGCCACCATGACGACTCGCACCGCCACCACCATCGGCCTTGCCGCCATCCTGCTCTGGTCCATGCTCGCCCTGTTCACGGCGGCGACGGGCACGATCCCTCCGTTCCAGCTCAACGCCATGACGTTCCTGGTCGGCGGGCTGGTCGGCGTGACGACCTGGATCGCCCGCCCTCAGGGTCTGAAGGCCCTGCGGCAGAAGCCGATCGTCTGGGCCCTGGGGATCGGCGGGCTCTTCGGCTATCACGCGCTCTACTTCGCGGCCCTGCGCTGGGCGCCGCCGGCCGAATCGGGCCTGATCAACTATCTCTGGCCCCTGCTGATCGTGCTGTTCTCCTCGCTGCTGCCGGGCGAGCATCTGCGGCGCGCGCATATCGTGGGAGCGCTGCTCGGCTTCGCGGGCGTCGTGGTGCTGATCGCCGGACGCGGCGCCTTCGACGCGCGCGCCGAATACATGCCGGGCTATCTCTGCGCCTTCGTCGCGGCCTTCGTCTGGGCCGGCTATTCGGTTCTCTCCCGCCGCTTCGGCCAGGTGCCGACCGATGCGGTGGCCGGGTTCTGCCTGATGACGTCGCTCCTGAGCCTCGTCTGCCATCTGGCCTTCGAGACCACCGTCTGGCCCGAGACGACGACGCAGTGGCTCGCCCTTCTGGCGCTCGGCCTCGGTCCGGTGGGCGCAGCCTTCTATGTGTGGGACATCGGCATGAAGCGCGGCGACATCCGCTTCCTCGGGGTGGCGTCCTATGCAACGCCGGTGCTGTCGACCCTGCTCCTGGTGGTCGCCGGCTACGCGGAACCGACCCTGACGCTGGCGCTCGCCTGCGGCCTCATCGTGGCCGGCGCGCTTGTGGCGACGCTCACGCCGAAGAAGAAGACCGCCCCGGCATGACCCGGTGCGTGTAGCGGTAGGCCGTCTCGAAGCCGAGGGTGCCGTAGAGCGCGCGGGCGATCTCGTTCTCCTCCCGCACCTGGAGATAGGCGGTGTGCGCCCCCTGCCCGCAGCCCCAGGCCATGAGGCTCGCGACCACGCGGCGGCCGAGGCCGATGCCGCGCAGGTCCGGCGCGACCACGATGTCGTAGAGGCCGACATAGCCACGCTCCACCACGCCCAGGCCCCAGGCCACCGGCCTGTCGTCGAGGCTCAGCGTGGCGAAGGCCGTCTTCTGGCGGATCCGCGAGACGATCCTCATCAGGGTCTCGTCGTCGGCCTTGTCGCCGCCGTAGGATTCCGCCGCCGCCCGCACCCAGCGCTTGGAGGCGTGCGGGTCGAGATTGACCTCGGGGTCGATCTCGCAATCGCTGCTCGCGATCGGGGCCGTGAGCACATGGGTCGGCTCGACCTCCTTGAAGCCGCGCTGCTTCAGCAGCTCGTCGGCACCGCCCTCCTGCACCCCGTTGAGACGGAAGGTCGGGCGCACATTGGCCTCTACGAAGCGCGCGATCATGTAGTCGAGCAGCTCATCGTCGAGACCGATATCCGGGCGGAAGGGCGTCGCGGAATTGGCGCGTTTCGAATAGCCGTTGGCAAGGCGGAGAACCCAGCCGTCATAGAGCTGATAATCGAACGAGGGCCAGGCGTTCAGGAGACGGCTCTCGAGTCCGATGATGAGGCTGTGGTCGTTCATGAGGCTGTCCGCTCCCGCAAGGTCATGCCGCCCATCAGAACCGGTTCTTCCATTCGCGCAAGGCCTGAAACACCTCCACGGGGGCCGCTCCTTCCTTATGAACGGATTTCGCCAGGGCGGGCTCCCCGGCGCGCAGGAACGGGTTGGCGGCCTTTTCCTGTCCGATGGTCGTGGGCACGAGGAAGCGGCCCTCGGTCCTGGCTGTCTCGGCCTCCGCGGCCCGCGCCCGCAGCGCCTCGTTGTCCGGATCGGCCGCCAGCGCGAAGCGCGCATTGGACAGGGTGTAATCATGCCCGCAATAGACCCGGGCCTCGTCCGGCAGGGCGGCCAGCCGCTGGAGCGAGGCCCAGAATTCGGCGTAGGTTCCTTCGAACATCCGCCCGCAGCCGAGGGTGAAGAGGGTGTCGCCGGCGAACAGCGCCCGGTCCGCGGCGAACCAGTAGGACACGTGATCCAGGCAATGCCCGGGCGTCTCCCAGACATGCGCCTGAAGGCCGCCCACATGCACCGTGTCGCCCTCCCGGACATAGGCGTCGGCATGTGGTACCGCCTCGCGGGCTTTGACCGGAGCCACCACGCGGCATCCGGTGCGGCGCTTCAGGGGCTGGGCGGCCTGCACATGATCGCCGTGCCGGTGCGTGATGAGGATGTCGGTCAGCCGCCAGCCCGTCCGGGCGAGAGCCGCCAGGATCGCACCCTCGTCCGGCGCGTCGACCGCCGCGCAGGCGCCCGTATTGGGATCGTGGATCAGAACACCGATATTGTCCTGAAGGCAGAGAAAGGCGTGGATCTGGGCGGACATCGGGGCACCTTGTCTTGATGTGCTCTGAGCTATCATGGAACAGTCGGCGCGTGAAACCAGACCCGGAGCGCCGCAATGCGCAGGCCGGGCCGGAGCGAGAGGCACCCTGTTGAGGCCATGAGCATCGACATCACCGATCTGCGCGGCTTCTATGCCAGTCCCCTCGGGGCTGTGACGCGCCGCTTCGTCGGGCGTGCCATCGACCGATTCTGGGGGCCGCTGACGGGCCTGCGCGTGCTCGGCCTCGGCTATGCGCCACCCTATCTCTCGGCGGTCAAGGACGAGAGCGAGCGGACCCTCGCCTTCATGCCGGCGAACCAGGGCGTGGTGAACTGGCCCAGCACCGGCGCCTCGGCCTCGGCCCTCGTCGACCCGCTGATGATGCCCCTGCCCGATGCCTCCATCGACCGGGTTCTCGTGGTCCACGCCCTCGAGACCGTGGAGAGCCCGAGCGAGCTCCTGCACGAGATCTGGCGCATTCTCACCCCGGGCGGGCGGATCATCCTGGTGGCGCCCAACCGGCGCGGCCTGTGGGCGCGCATGGACACCACGCCGTTCGGCTATGGCCAGCCGTACAGCCGCTCGCAGCTCAAGAGCCTGATGCGCCAGACCTGGTTCTCGCCGGAAGGCTGGGCGGAAACCCTCTACGTGCCGCCCCTGCGCAACCGTCTCCTGCTCCAGAGCGCGCAGGCCTGGGAGCGGGTCGGGGCCGGGTTCTCGCTGCCTTTCGCGGGCCTCCACATCGTGGAGGCGACGAAGCAGCTCTACCGGCCGGGCGCCGTCCACGCGGTGCGCCGCTCCCGCCGCCTCGCGCCGGTCTTCGCTCCAGTGCCCGCGGCGCCGGCATCGCGAATGGCAGCCTCCTCCTTGATTTTGCCGGGTTTTGAGAGAGTAAGGCGGGGCTCAACTTGACTTGGCCCCTGCGAAACGCCAGTGTCCGGCCGCTTCGGCAGGGCTATCCGGTCTCGCCGGCCTTCATTTTTCCACCAGAGCATCGTGCGGAAAAGTGGATCCGGTTTTCTGCCTGAACGATGCTCTCATAAAGGAGGAAGCATCGGGTTCGTCCCACAAGTGCAAATCCACTTTTGGGCCCGATGCCGTAGAGTCTGATGCGCAGTTATCTCGATTTCGAAAAGCCTGTCGCCGAGCTGGAAGCCAAGGTCGAGGAGCTTCGGGCGCTCGGGGAGAACCGCGATGCCGTCTCCATCACCGACGACATCTCCCGCCTGGAGGTTAAGGCCGCCGACGCCCTGAAGGAGCTCTATGCCAAGCTTACGCCCTGGCAGAAGACCCTGGTCGCGCGCCATCCCCAGCGCCCGCACTTCGTCGATTACTGCGCCGGGCTCATCACCGAGTTCACCCCGCTCGCCGGTGACCGCAAGTTCGCCGAGGACGAGGCCATCGTGGGCGGTTTCGGCCGGTTCCGCGGCCAGCCGGTCTGCGTGATGGGCCAGGAGAAGGGCCACAACACCGAGACGCGTATCCGGCACAATTTCGGCATGGCCCGCCCCGAAGGCTACCGCAAGGCCGTGCGCCTGATGGAGATGGCCGACCGGTTCGGTCTGCCGGTCATTTCCTTCGTGGATACCGCGGGCGCCTATCCGGGCATCGAGGCGGAGGAGCGCGGGCAGGCCGAGGCCATCGCCCGCTCGACCGAGATGCAGCTTTCGCTCGGCGTGCCCAACGTGTCGGTGGTCATCGGCGAAGGCGGCTCCGGCGGCGCGATCGCGATCGCCACGGCCAACAAGGTCCTCATGCTGGAACACGCCATCTACAGCGTGATCTCCCCGGAGGGCGCGGCCTCGATCCTCTGGCGCGACGCCACCCGCGCCCAGGACGCGGCCACGAACATGAAGATCACCGCCCAGGACCTCCTGCGCCTCGGCATCATCGACGGAATCGTGACGGAGCCCGTGGGCGGCGCCCACCGGGAGCCGGAGGCGGCCATCCAGGCCACCGGCAACGCCATCGAGGAAGCCCTGCACGATCTGGGCAACATGGGTCCGGCCGAGATCCGCGACCACCGCGCCGACAAGTTCCTCAACATCGGTCGCAAACTCTAGTGCATCGGACCCCAAAGCAGGTCCCCTTTTCACGGCCGATGCTTTAGGCATTTGTTTTAAAGCATCTTTTCACGCAAAACCGGTTCCCACTTTTGCGCCCGATGCTCGAGGATTCGCCCGACCGGCTCCAGGATTTGCTTGAAACCGGGCGGGTTTCGCCCGGTGCACGGGCCATGCCTCCCTCGGAAGAGATAGGCTCCCTCCCATGAGCATCACCCCGGCCCATCGCAGGCGGTTTTTTTACCTTCCTTTCAGCATAACTCGATTACGGCTCCGCTTGCAGTAAGGGCCAGTTAAGGCTAACGATTTAGGGGTTGAAGGGGAACTGACCGGCACAGAGGCCGGCAGATCAAGAATTGCGGGGTCCCCCATGATGAAGCGTTTCGCATTGGCCGCGAGCCTGGTGCTCGCGCTTGCTGCCTGCCAGGACGACCAGCTTTCCCGTAGCTCCACCCGACACCTCGTGCCGATTCCATCCGCCACGATGGCGCTGATGTCGACCAAGGGCATGTCCAAGGACGACCCCATCCTGGTCCGGGCCTATAAGAAGGAATCGGAGCTGGAGGTCTGGAAGCGCGGCTCCAACGGCAAATACGCCCTGCTCAAGACCTATCCGATCTGCCGCTGGTCGGGCCAGCTCGGCCCCAAGACCCGCGAAGGCGACCGTCAGGTGCCGGAGGGCTTCTACACGGTCACCCCGTCGCAGATGAACCCGAATTCGGCCTATTACCTGTCGTTCGACACCGGCTATCCCAACGCCTACGACCGGTCCTTCGGCCGGAACGGCGGCGACATCATGGTGCATGGTGCGTGCTCGTCGCGCGGCTGCTTCGCCATGACGGACCAGAACATCGCCGAGATTTACGCGATCGCCCGCGAGGCGCTCAGCGCCGGTCAGCGCGGCTTCCAGTTCCAGTCCTATCCGTTCCGGATGACTGCCGAGAATCTGGCCAAGCATCGCCTCGATCCGAACATCGGCTTCTGGAAGAACCTGAAGGAAGGCTCCGACACCTTCGATATCTCCAAGGATGAGCTGCGTGTGGCGGTCGCCAACCGGCGCTACGTCTTCAACGCGGATGAGAGCACCGTGGCGGCCGTGGCCCAGAAGCAGCGCCACGACGAGCAGGAGGTGGCCGATCTGATCGCCAAGGGCGAGAAGCCGATCAGGCTCGTCTACAACGACGGCGACACGCACGAATCCTTCCGCGAGGCCCTCGCCAATGCGACGGGCGTGTCCGACACCAAGCTCGGATTCGTGAGCCGCACGGAGGGGATTTCCTCCGGCCCGCGGCAGATCGCCCTCGACGACAGCGGCCGCGAGAAGATCGATGCGCCGTCGACCGCCCTCGCCTTCGCGTCCATGAAGGAGGTTCCCGCCTCGCAGCCGGAAACCCGTCAGGCCGTCACCCAGCAGACCGCTCCGGTGGCCGTGGCGGCGGCGGCCTCCTCGCAGGAGACGCCCTCCTCGCAGGAGACGCCCTTCTACAAGAAGATGCTCGGCGGCGTGGCCGGCCTGTTCGGCTCGTCGGCGTCGCAGCCCGTGGCCGAGACGGTGCAGGTTGCGCCTGCTTCCGTCAGGGCGGCTCCGGCCACGAAGGCCGTGCCCCAGAAGCGGGCTCAGGGTCCAGAAAAGGTCAATGTGGCCGTGGCCAACTGAGCCTCCCAGGGAGCAGAGACATCGCAAGGCCCGCCTCTCCGGCGGGCCTTTTTCGTTGAGTGACCGCCTAGAGCCTCGGACGTGAAAAGTGGACACCACTTTTGGGATTTATCCGAAGCTCATTCTCTTGACCGGCGCATCGGATGAGACGGACCCAGCGGGCCGCGCAAGCGACCCGAAGGGCCACGCCAGTGACCCGAAGGGCCGCGTCAGCGAATACCGGGTCCACTTTTCCGTCCTGACCGATGCTCTCATTCAAGAGGAAAGCATCGGATCGATCCCAAAAGTGCAAGTCCACTTCTGGGTCCGATGCTTTAGGCGGGAAGCTTTTCCGCATCGTCCGGGCTTTCCGAGGAGAGGTCCTGCCATGCTCCCGAACCCGGTCGGCCTGCCTTGCCGAGCCTCATGCAGCGCCGAGTGATCGCCGTGAGTGATCGCCGTGACTGATCGCCCTGCCACGACGCCGCTCCCGGCCGGGTCCGTCATGGCCGAGCCAGCCACTCGGCGACTTTGCGGGCCTGACCCATATCTCCCTCCAGCATTTCGGATCGGCAGCCTGATGCGGATCCGGCCCCGCTGACCGAAAGGAGACATCCATGCATCGCCTCGCTCAAGGGCTTTCCCGTGGCGCTGTTCTCTCGCTCTGGATCGCAGCCGGCAGCGCGGGCGCCGCCCCGGCGGTCGTCGAACGCTACGCGGGCTCCTTCTGGGGCACGGGAACCATCCTGGAGGGGCCGGACGCGTCCTCCCATCAGGTCAGCTGCAGCTTCACGATCCAGCAGCAGGGCGCCTCGAGCCTGGCTCTCCAGGGCACGTGCCGGGCCTACCTGCTGATCGCGCGATCGGTCAGCGCCCGCCTGTCCTGGGATCCCCGGTCCGGCCAGGTCAACGGCACCTATACGGGGTCGCGGGTCGGGACCGCCCAACTCAAGGGCCGGCAGGTGGGAACGGATTTCGATCTGGCGATCGAATGGCCGAGACCCCTCTACGGCGACACGACGGCCCAGATGCGCGTCGCCAGCCTCGATCCGGATCGCTTCAGGATCGTCGTGACGGATCGCATCGGCGAGAACGGGCCCCTCCGGGCGACGACCGATCTCACCCTGGTGCGGCAATGACGGGCACCCGAGAGCCCGGCAAAAGGCCGGGCTCTCGGGTGGATTCCCGGGTTGTTCGCCGGGCAGGGCCGATCACCCGAACAGGGCGTCGATCGCATCCTGGGACGTGCGTGTCGGATCGCCGTCGAGGGCAGGCCCGTTCAGCAGAGCCTCGTCCCCTTCCCGCTCCGGCATCTTGAAGGCCTCCACGTCGTTGAAGCTCTCCAGGCCGCCCCAGATGTGCGCCATCTGGGTCACGCGCTCCTCGATGAACTTCATCGAGCCGACGACCTTGCTGATGCGCTGTCCGGTAATGTCCTGGAAGTTGCAGGCCTCGAAGATCGTGATGACCCTGTCGGAGATCCGATGGGCCATGGCGGCGTCCTCGCCGGACAGGCGCGCGGAGAGCGTTCCGGTGATCTCGTCGATCTCCTCGGCGGCCGCCAGGATGCTGTTGGTGGCCGCTTCCGTGCCGGACACGACGGCTCCCAGTTCGTCGGTGACGCTGGTCACCTGACCGCCCGGGCTGCGGGAATGCAGGGTTGCGATTTCCCGCTTCGTGCGCTGGATCGATTCCGTGATGGCGTCGAGCTCCTCCTTGAGCCTGAGCGCCTCGCGCAGATCGGTCCGGATCTGATCCAGGAGGGCCTTCGACGCGCCGCTGTTCGGCTCGAGTGCCGCATGAATGGCCGCCATGCCCCGCATGACTTCCGCATGCCGTCGGGCGGCGATGCTCTCGCGGGACTGAGCCAGGAGATCCAGACTCAATGGGTCGAAAGAGACGGGTGGCGGAAGACGCATGGCGGCTACTCGCCCAGCACGGCGGCGATCTTCGAGCGCAGAGTCTCCGCGTTGAAGGGCTTCACGATGTAGTTGTTGACGCCGGCCTGCTTGGCCGCCACGACGTTCTCGGTCTTGGCCTCGGCGGTGATCATGATGAACGGAAGCGCATTCAGATCCGCGTCGGCGCGGACCTTCTGGAGCAGCTCGAAGCCGGTCATCGGCGCCATGTTCCAGTCGGAGATCACGAGCCCGTATTTCTTCTCCTTGAGCTTGCCCAGGGCCTCAGAGCCGTCCTTGGCTTCATCGACGTCGTTGAAGCCGATCTGCTTCAGGAGGTTGCGGATGATGCGCAGCATCGTCTGGTAATCGTCGACGATGAGCACCGGAAGAGACGTATTCAATGCCATGATGTTTCGGCCCGAAATGAGAAAGGGTTGCGAAGCAGGTCCTTTGACAGACCTTTCTTCAAAAATCGTTGTTGTGGTCCCTGCCTTATCGACCACGATGCTTGCCTCAAGCTGACGTCGCACTCCCGCATTCGGAACCGGTGTCCCGCGCAGCAAAAAGCCCGGCGCGGGGCCGGGCTTGCGTCTCGTCGCCTTCGGGGATGGGCCGCTCAATGCCGCAGGCCCGGAGCCTCCTGGCCGGTGCGCGCCACGTATTCGGTATAGCCGCCGCCGTACTGGTGGATGCCCTCGGGGGTCAGCTCGAGGACCCGGTTGGACAGGGCGGCCAGGAAGTGGCGATCGTGCGAGACGAACAGCATGGTGCCTTCGTATTTGGACAGGGCGTCGATCAGCATCTCCTTCGTGGCCATGTCGAGATGGTTGGTCGGCTCGTCGAGCACCAGGAAGTTCGGCGGGTCGTAGAGCATCTTGGCCATCACCAGCCTGGCCTTCTCCCCGCCGGAGAGCACGCGGCACTTCTTCTCCGCGTCGTCCCCGGAGAAGCCGAAGCAGCCGGCCAGCGTGCGCAGCGAGCCCTGCCCGGCCTGCGGGAACGAATCCTCCAGGAACTCGAACACGGTCCGGTCGCCCTCCAGCACCTCCATGGCGTGCTGGGCGAAATAGCCCATCTTCACGCTCGCCCCGATCGTGACGGTGCCGTCGTCGGGGGCGGCGGAGCCCGTCACCAGCTTCAGCAGGGTCGACTTGCCGGCGCCGTTGACGCCCATCACGCACCAGCGCTCCTTGCGGCGCACCGCGAAGTCCAGCCCCTCGTAGATGCTGCGGCTGCCATAGCGCTTGTGCACGCCCTTCAGGCTGACCACGTCGTCGCCCGAACGCGGCGCGGGCAGGAAATCGAACGCCACCGCCTGGCGACGCTTGGGCGGCTCCACCCGGTCGATCTTCTCCAGCTTCTTGACCCGGCTCTGCACCTGGGCGGCATGCGAGGCGCGCGCCTTGAAGCGCTCGATGAACTTGATCTCCTTGGCGAGCATGGCCTGCTGGCGCTCGAACTGGGCCTGCTGCTGCTTCTCGTTCATCGCGCGCTGCTGCTCGTAGAACTCGTAATCTCCGGAATAGGTGGTGAGCGAGCCGCCGTCGATTTCCATGATCTTGTTGACGATGCGGTTCATGAAGGCGCGGTCGTGCGAGGTCATGAGCAGGGCGCCCTCGTAGCCCTTCAGGAACTCCTCGAGCCAGATCAGGCTCTCGAGATCCAGGTGGTTGCTCGGCTCGTCGAGGAGCATGACGTCGGGACGCATCAGCAGAATGCGCCCGAGCGCGACGCGCATCTTCCAGCCGCCCGACAGGGCACCCACGTCGCCATCCATCATCTCCTGGCTGAAGCCCAGGCCGGCCAGGACCTCGCGCGCCCGGCCCTCGAGAGAGTAGCCGTCCAGCTCCTCGTAGCGCGCCTGCACCTCGCCGTAGCGCTCGATGATGGCCTCGAGCTCGTCCGCCTTGTCGGGATCCACCATGGCGGCTTCCAGCTCCCGCAATTCGGCCGCCACCGCGCTCACGGGGCCGGCACCTTCCATGACCTCGGCCACGGCGCTGCGGCCCGCCATCTCGCCGACATCCTGGCTGAAATACCCGATGGTGATGCCGCGATCGACCGAGACCTGGCCCTCGTCGGGCTGCTCCTCCTTGTTGATCATCCGGAAGAGCGTCGTCTTGCCCGCGCCGTTGGGTCCCACCAGGCCGACCTTTTCCCCCTTCTGAAGGGTTCCGGAGGCCTCGATGAAGAGGATCCTGTGGCTGTTCTGCTTGCTGACATTCTCGACGCGAATCATGGGTCTCTAAAAGCCTGGAGGGGTTGCGGCGGCCTTATGGCACGGCTCGCGCCGGCCTGCGAGGGTTCGCGGTCGGGCAAAGTGTCAGGGGTTCGGGTCCCGGACATTCCCGCCGGAAGCGACCTCTAACCCTCATTTCCTATGGTCTGATCCGGTGGAAAAGGACATCCTGCAACGGGGGAGAAAGGCTGACCGTCATGCGAAAGACCGTCATGGCCGCACTCTGCATGGTGATCCCGGGCGGGATCGGGGTGCTGGCCCAATCAGGCGATCCGATCACCCAGCGCCAGAACCTGATGAAGAACAACCAGGAACAGGTGCGCACCCTCACCGGCATGGCCCGAGGGCAGGCTCCGTTCAATGCCGCCGCCGCGCAGGCCGCCCTTCAGCGGATCGCCCAGAACGCGCAGCAGATTCCAGCCCTTTTCCCGCCAGGCTCCCATCAGGGCAAGACCGCGGCGCTTCCCGCCATCTGGGAACGCAAGGCGGATTTCGACGCCCATGCGGCCAAGCTGCAGCAGGACGCCACGGCCGTCCAGGCCTCTGTGACCGATCAGACCAGCCTGCAGGCGGCGATCCAGCGGGTCGGCCAGAACTGCGGCGGCTGTCACGAGGCCTACCGGCGGAAGGAAAGCTGACGTAACATCGGACGATCCGAGGAGACCGAAGATCTTCCGAGGGAGATCGCGATGCGGTATCCCAAGGCTCCATGGCTTCTTCCCGCTCTCGCGGCGGGGCTTCTGACTCTCGCTCCGGCCTGGCAACGGCCGCCCGACGAGGTCGATCTCGCCCTCGTGCTGGCCGTCGACATCTCCACCTCCATGGATCCGGACGAGCAGGAGCTGCAGCGCCAGGGCTATGTGGAAGCCTTCCGCTCGCCGTCGGTGCATCAGGCCATCCGTGGGGGTGTGCTGGGACGCATCGCGGTCGCCTACGTGGAATGGGCCGGGGCCCATCCGCATGTCCAGCATGTGGTTGTCCCCTGGACCGTTCTGGACGACGCGAAGGACAGCCTCGCCTTCGCCGATCGGCTCGCCCGGGCGCCGATCCGCCGGGGAGCCGGGACGTCCATCGCGGAAGCCATCGACTTCAGCCTGAATCTCTTCTCCTCCGCATCCTTCCGGTCCGCGCGGCGCGTCATCGACATCTCGGGCGACGGCGCGAACAACCAGGGGCCCCTGGTCACCGAGGCGCGGGACAGGGCGGTGGCCCGGGGGGTGACGATCAACGGCCTTCCCATCCTGCTCAGGCGCCCCGACCGTCGGGAGGACGTGACCCTGGACGCCTATTACCGCGACTGCGTGGTCGGCGGCCCGAATGCGTTCATGATCCCGATCCGGGAGCGCAGGCAGTTCCTGACCGAGACCCGAACCAAGATCGTCACCGAGATCGCCGCCCCGTCCGACGCCGCCCCATCGCTCGAGCCCGCGGGCATTGTGCCGAAGGCCGACTGCGATACCAGCGAAAGCCTGTGGGACGATGTCCCTGAACCGTACGCGCCGGCGGCGGTGACGGGTCAGGAACTGTAGAGAGGTGCCGCGGGCCGGCCTCTGACCTGTCGTAGGGGCCTGTCCCGAGGGTCCGCAGCGAAGGGTGCTCCGAGGATCATTCGGCCATCATCTCGCCGGATCCCCCCGCCTCGGCCGGAAAATCCTTCAGCTTCGGCAAGCCGTCCCGCATGGGCAGCACCGTCTCGGCATAGTTGAAGTGAACGGCCGGGATGAAATTGAGGGTGGGAATGGTCGCGGCGAACACGTCGACGAGGCCGAGCGTCGGATGGTTGTTCATCAGGTGCCCGCCGCATTTGGAGCAGTACTGCCGCTGGCTGAACTTGGTCTTCTGGAAGGTCGCGAGATGCTCGGCGCCGGACGTGACCCGCACGGCCTCGGGCTTCCACAGGCTGAACGCGTTCACCGGCCCCCCGGACCAGGAACGGCAGGACTGGCAATGACAATAACCCATGGCCTCCGGGGATCCGCTGACCTCCACTTGGACAGCGCCGCAGAAACAGCTTCCGATGTGAGACATGGCCCTCTCCTTTCCTTCTCTCAGGGGCCGTCACGCCGCTTCAATCCGGCCGGACGCCGCCCAGAGCTGCGAAACCTTGGCTGACCGTATCTTACCCCTTCCGGCTTCGGAGATCCCCTGGCGCAACGGAGGTATCGCGGCGGCGCCCGAGAGCATCGGACGTGACCCAGAGGGCCGCGTCAGCGAAAAGTGGACCCACTTTTGGGATCGATTCCGATGCTCCCGCCTCAAGGGCGCATCGTCCGGGACCCTGTCTTGATCGCACCGCCTCACACATACACCACGTCATCACCGGGCCTGTCCCGGTGATCCCGATCGTCTGAACCGCCGAGCCTCACCGGATCGGGATGGCCGGCACAGGGCCGGCCATGACGTGGGGAGGGTAGCAGGAAGGGCGGAGGGTGCCATGACGTGGGGAGGGTGTTCGCACCGCCTCACACCTCCCTCCACGTCATCACCGGGCTCGTCCCGGTGATCCCGATTGTCCGATGCTCCCCTCTTGGCCGGCGCACCGTTCGGCGCGAAAAACCGGGTCCACTTTTTCGCACGATGCGTTGGACCCCGGCGCAGCAAAAAGCCCGGCACGATGGCCGGGCTTTCGATGCTCGAGAGTCCAGGGTCTCAGGCCACGAACTGGCCATGGCAATGCTTGAACTTCTTGCCCGAACCGCAGGGGCAGGGCTCGTTCCGGCTCACCCGACCCCAGGTGGAGGGATCGTTGGGATCGCGGGACGGAGCCGGATCCGTTCCGGCGGCCGTGGCCGCGAAGCCGAGTGCCGGGGCGGCGGCAAGCCCGTTGCCCTGGGCGAGATCGAACTCGTTCTCGCCGGTGGCCGGATCGAGATGCTGGGCGAACATGGGCGGCAGGCTCTGCGGCTCCGGCTGCTGGAACACCACCTGGATGCGCATGAGCTGGCCCGTCACCTGCTCGCGCAGGTGGCCGATCAGGGAGTTGAACAGCTCGAAGGCCTCGGACTTGTATTCGTTCAGCGGATCGCGCTGGGCCAGGCCACGCCAGCCGATGACCTGACGCAGGTGGTCGAGGGTCACCAGGTGCTCGCGCCAGAGGTGGTCCAGGCTCTGGAGAAGGACCTGCTTCTCCACGTAGTTCATGACCTCGGACGTATTCGCCTCGATGCGCTGGGCATAGGCCTCGTCGGCCGCCTTGGTGATGCGCTCGCGGATTTCGTCGTCGGCGATGCCCTCCTCCTTCGCCCATTCCTCGACCGGCAGATCGAGATTGAGGAAGTTGGCCACGTTCTGCTTCAGGCCCTCGACGTCCCATTGCTCCGCATAGGCGTTTTCCGGGATGGCCCGGGAGACGATGTCCTCGATGACCCCGTGGCGCATGTCGTCGATGGTCTCGCGCACGCTCTCTTCCGCCATGAACTCCTTGCGCTGCTCGAAGACGACCTTGCGCTGGTCGTTCATGACGTTGTCGTATTTCAGGATGTTCTTGCGGATGTCGAAGTTGCGGGCCTCGACCTTCGCCTGGGCGCGCTCGATCGCCTTGTTGATCCACGGGTGGATGATGGCCTCGCCTTCCTTCAGGCCGAGCTTCTGCAGCATGCCGTCCATGCGGTCGGAGCCGAAGATGCGCATCAGGTCGTCCTGGAGCGACAGGTAGAACTTGGAGCGGCCCGGATCGCCCTGACGGCCGGACCGGCCGCGCAGCTGGTTGTCGATGCGGCGGGATTCGTGGCGCTCGGTGCCGAGCACGTAGAGGCCACCGGCCGCGAGAGCCTTCTCCTTGAAGGCCGCCACCTCGTCCAGGATCTCCTTCTCGCGGCGGGCCCGCTCCTCGCCCTCGACGCCGGCAAGCTCGCGCTCGATCCGCATCTTGGCGTTACCGCCGAGCTGGATGTCGGTGCCGCGGCCGGCCATGTTGGTGGCGATCGTGATCGCGCCCGGCACGCCGGCCTGGGCGACGATGAAGGCTTCCTGCTCGTGGAAGCGGGCGTTCAGCACGGCGAAATGCTTGGTGCCGCGGCCGGCTCGCGCATCGCGATAGAGCGGTTCGAGGGCCTGCGGGTTCTCGAAGTCGATGAGGGTATAGCCGTCCTTGATCAGCATCTCGGCCAGATGCTCGGACTTTTCGATCGACGTGGTGCCGACCAGGATCGGCTGGCCTTTGGCGGAGGACTCCTCGATGTCGCGGATGACCGCCTGGTAGCGCTCCTCCATGGTCCGGTAGACCTCGTCGTCGTCGTCCAGGCGGGAGACCGGACGGTTGGTCGGGATCTCGACCACCTCGAGGTTGTAGATCTCCAGGAACTCGTCGGCTTCCGTTGCGGCCGTGCCGGTCATGCCGCCGAGCTTGTCGTAGAGGCGGAAGTAGTTCTGGAACGTGATGGAGGCCAGGGTCTGGTTCTCGGGCTGGACCTGGACGTGCTCCTTGGCCTCGAGCGCCTGGTGGAGGCCTTCCGAGTAGCGGCGGCCCGGCATCATGCGGCCGGTGAACTCGTCGATGATCACCACCTCGCCGTTGCGGACGATGTAGTCCTTGTCGCGCTGGAACAGGGTGTGGGCGCGCAGCGCCTGGTTCATGTGGTGGACCAGGGTGGCGTTCTGGGCGTCGTAGAGGTCGCCCTCCTTGAGCAGGCCCTCGGCGCGCAGGAGCTCCTCGATCTTCTCGGTGCCGGCCTCGGTCAGGGCCACGGAGCGCTGCTTCTCGTCGAGCTCGTATTCGCTCTTGGCGAGGCGCGGGATGACCTTGTCGATGGCGTTGTAGAGATCGGAGCGGTCGTCGAGCGGCCCGGAGATGATGAGGGGGGTACGGGCCTCGTCGATGAGGATCGAGTCGACCTCGTCCACGATGGCGAAGTTGTGGCCCCGCTGGACCATCTGCGCCATCTCGTACTTCATGTTGTCGCGCAGATAGTCGAAGCCGTATTCGTTGTTGGTCCCGTAGGTGATGTCGGCCGCATAGGCCTCCGCGCGCTCCGCATCGTCGAGCCCGTGGACGATCACGCCGACGGAGAGCCCCAGGAACCGGTAGATCTGGCCCATCCACTCGGAGTCGCGCCGGGCGAGGTAGTCGTTGACCGTCACCACATGGACGCCCTTGCCGGCGAGCGCGTTGAGGTAGACCGGCAGGGTCGCCACCAGGGTCTTGCCCTCGCCGGTGCGCATCTCGGCGATCGAGCCCTCGTGGAGCACCATGCCGCCGATGAGCTGAACGTCGAAGTGGCGCTGGCCCAGGGTGCGCTTGGCCGCCTCGCGGACGGTCGCGAAGGCCGGGACCAGGATGTCGTCCAGGGTCTTGCCGGCGGCGAGCTGGGCCTTGAAGTCCTCGGTGCGGGCACGGAGCTGCTCGTCGGACAGGGCCTCCAGCTCGGCCTCCATCGCGTTGATGGCCGCTACCTTCGGCCGGTAGGACTTCAGACGGCGATCATTGACCGAGCCGAAGATTTTCTTCGCGAGAGAACCGAACATCGAGAGCCTTCGAAATTCCAGAATGCAGGAGAAAGGGGCGTTTGCGCCGCCTTATAGACCTAATTACGCCGGAGCGCATCTTAAAGACTGCGCCTTTAGTGGCGCAGCCCCAAGGCATCCCCGAACCGGCCCGGACCCGTTCAAGACCCCGCGAGCGGCGATGCAGTGACATAAATATGCCATCTCTTGCAAACGTAAACACATTCAGCCATCTGATCGTCGCTGTCCGTGGGCGATCACGCTCACCAGAGGAAACCACATGTCTCGCTCACTCAACGTTCGGAAGAGCCTCCTGACCCTCGGGGTCGCCCTGCCGTTCCTGGCCGGGGCCGCCCTCGCCCAGACCCCTCCCGCGCCCGCCACCTCCCCGGCCGCCGTGCCGGCCGTGGAGGCGTCCAAGGTCATCGCCCGCGTCAACGGCGTGGACATCACGGAAGGGGATCTCGCCCTGGCGGCCGAGGATCCGGCCCTGCAGATGCCGAACGTTCCGGAAGCCCAGAAGCGCGATCTCCTGACCGGCTACATGATCGACCTGAAGCTCGGCGCCAAGGCGGCCGAGGCCGCCAAGGTCGGCGGCGGCACCGAATTCGCCCGCAAGCTCGCCTATAACCGCGACAAGACCCTGCTCGACGAGTATCTCGACCAGGAGGCCAAGAAGGCCGTCACTCCGGAAGCCGCCCGCAAGCTCTACGACGAGACGGTCAAGAGCGTCCCGGCCGAGCAGGAGGTCCGGGCCCGCCACATCCTGGTCGAGAACGAGGACGAGGCCAAGAAGATCGCGGTGCGCGTGAAGGGCGGCGAGGATTTCGCCAAGGTGGCCGGCGAAGTCTCGAAGGATCCCGGCTCCAAGACCGATGGCGGCGATCTCGGCTTCTTTACCAAGGACCGCATGGTCGAGCCCTTCGCCGAGGCCGCCTTCAAGCTCGAGCCCGGCCAGATCTCCGATCCGGTGAAGAGCCAGTTCGGCTGGCACGTGATCAAGGTCGAGGAGAAGCGCACCAAGCCGGCGCCGACCTTCGAGGAGACCAAGGATCAGGTCGAGACCTACCTGGCCCGCAAGGCGCAGCAGGACCTGATCATGGGCCTGCGCAAGAACGCCAAGATCGAGCGCCTGGACGACAAGGGCAACCTCGTCGAGCAGAAGCAGCAGTAAGCTCGGCTTCTCCCGTTCAAAAGGGCGGCCTTCAGGGCCGCCCTTTTCATGTCGCGCGTCAGCCGTCTACTTGTTCGTCCGGCCCATCCGGTTCGGATCGACGCCCCCCTCCCGGGTGGTCTGGTTCTCCACATCGCCCTGGAAGGTCGAGCCGCCATCGAGATCGCGCGGATCCTCGCCGGACATGGTGGTGCCCTTCGACCGGCCGATGCCGGGATCGACGTCCAGGTCGCTGCGCGGGCGCTCCTGAGGTTTGGTCTTGGGGTGTTTGCCCGTCATGAAAGCCTCCATCGCTTGCAGACCGGGTCAACGGGGACACACCGGCTGCGTTCCGTGATCCCGACGGCTGCGTCCCGGCACCTTTGACTTGACAAAAAGCCTTAAAAAACCACAGGTCCCCTTTCCTAAACGGTATTCCATCCGCTCACCCCGAGACCCATTGCATGTCCAAGTCCGTGTCTCCGCTCGCCCCCAGGTCGTTTCCGACGCTTCCCGCCATCGACGGCGTCCGGATCGCAACGGCGGAGGCCGGGATCCGATACAAGAACCGCACCGACGTTCTTTACGTGACCCTGCCCAAGGACACGAGCGTGGCGGGCGTCTTCACCCGTTCCAAATGCCCGTCGGCCCCGGTGGACTGGTGCCGCAGGAATCTCGGCAAGGGCACGGCCCGGGCGCTGGTGGTGAACTCGGGCAACGCCAATGCCTTCACGGGCAAGAAGGGCGCGGAAGCGGTCAAGCTCACGGCCGACATCGCCGCCGAGGCCGCGGGCTGCCGCGCCTCGCAGGTTTTCATCGCCTCCACGGGCGTGATCGGCGAGCCGCTCGACGCGACGAAGTTCGAGAGCGTGCTCACGGCCTGCGAGAAGAAGGCGAAGCCCACCGCCTGGCTCGATGCCGCCAAGGCCATCATGACCACGGACACCTTCCCGAAAGTGGCGACCCGCACGGCCACCATCGGCGGCGTCGAGGTGACGATCAACGGCATCGCCAAGGGCGCCGGCATGATCGCCCCCGACATGGCCACCATGCTGTCCTTCATCTTCACGGACGCGCCCATCGCCGCCCCGGTGCTGCAGACGCTCCTGAAGAAGGGCGCCGACAAGAGCTTCAACTGCGTGACGGTGGACAGCGACACCTCCACGTCCGACACGCTGCTCTTCTTCGCCACGGGAACGGCCGCCGCGAAGGGAGCCCCCGCGATCTCCCTGCCGAGCGACCGGCGCCTCAAGGAGTTCCGCAGCGCGCTCGAAGGCCTATTGTGCGACCTTGCCCAGCAGGTCGCCCGCGACGGCGAGGGCGCGCGCAAGTTCGTGACCGTGAAGGTGACCGGCGCCACGGGCGCCACCTCGGCCAAGCGGATCGCCATGGCGATCGCCAACTCGCCGCTGGTGAAGACGGCGGTCGCCGGCGAGGACGCCAATTGGGGCCGGGTGGTGATGGCGGTCGGGAAGGCCGGCGAACCGGCCGAGCGCGACAAGCTGGCGATCTGGTTCGGCGACATCCGGGTGGCCGTCAAGGGCGCCCGCGATCCGGAATACAACGAGGCCAAGACCACCGCCTACATGAAAGGCGACGAGATCACGATCCGGGTCGATCTGGGCCTCGGACGCGGCGAGGCCACAGCCTGGACCTGCGACCTCACCAAGGCCTATGTGGAGATCAACGGCGACTACCGGAGCTGATCGGGATCAGGGAACCACGGTGACCTTGCGCTTGACGGTGATGCGCATCGGACCGCCATATTGGCTCATGCCGATGAACGTATAGGCGAACTCGTCCGCCCCCTGGTAACCGGGCTTGGCCATGTAATAGGGCTTGAGACCATCGACGCCTGCCTGGCCGATCTTGGGCTTCTGGGAGATGACGGTCTCCCTCAGGGCGCCCGGAATTCCGTTGATGGTGAATACGCAGCCTTTGCCGGCCTTCACGGTCAGCTCGCCTTCGACCTCGACCATTTCACCGTTGAAGGAGACGGGGGGACCCGAGCAGTCCTGCGCGAATGCAGGCGCTGCTCCAAGATGGCAGGCGACGGCAACGGCCGTTGCGCCGACGATGGACCGGATCACGAGAACTCCTGTCAAGGAAAGCACGAACCGCCTCGATAGCGTAATATGATTACGTTTTGGTTGTCGAGTCCCGCGAAATCGGTTCGCTTCGGACGGGAAGCGGGTTATGAGAGCGGCCTTGTTGCACCCCAACCATCGGCCGATCACCTTTGCCCCCTCTCAAGCTCACCCTCGTCGTCGCGGTCGCCCTGATCGACACGGACAACCGCATCCTTCTGGCGCAGCGGCCCGAGGGCAAGCAGCTCGCCGGGCTGTGGGAGTTTCCCGGCGGCAAGGTGGAACCCGGCGAGCGCCCGGAGGAGACCCTGATCCGCGAGCTGCGCGAGGAGCTCGGCATCACGGTCAAGGAGCCCTGCCTCGCGCCGCTGACCTTCGCGAGCCACCCCTACGAGACCTTCCACCTCCTCATGCCGCTCTATGTCTGCCGCCGCTGGGAGGGCTTCGTGCAGCCGCTGGAGGGACAGGGGCTGAAATGGGTCAGGGCGCAGGAGCTGCGCGGCTATCCCATGCCGCCCGCCGACGAGCCGCTGATCCCGTTCCTCGTCGACCTTCTCGGGCCCTGAAGTCCCTCCATGTCGTCTCAGCAAGCAGCCGAAGCGGTTCCAGCGGCGCCGGCGCCCACGGCCGCCTTCGTAATCTCCAACCTGCTGGTCTGCTCGTTTCTGTGGGGCAGCGCGCTCGTGCTCGTGAAGCTGAGCGGGAACCTGAACCCCTTCGTGCTCGCCGCCATGCGGGGCCTGATCGGCGCCGCGACCCTGGCCCTGTGGTTCATCCTTCAGGGCAAGGGCATCCTGCCGCGGCGCCATGAATGGCGCATCTGGGCCGTGCTCGGGACGTTGAACGGCTGGCTGCCGAACGTGCTCGTGGCCTATGCCCTGACGCGGATCCCCACCGCCCCCGCGGCCATGATCCAAGCCTCGTCGCCGCTGATCGTCGCTCTGATGTCCCACTGGCTGTTCGCCGACGAGCGACTGACACGACAGCGACTCATGGGCGTTCTCGTCGGCTTCCTCGGCATGGGCATCCTGATCGGCCCCGCCGCCCTGCCAGACAGCGGGATCGACGCCATCGGCGTGCTGGTCATGGTGGCGGTCGCCTGCAGCTATGCGACGGCGAACATCTATGTTCGCAGCGTCCGGCAGGCGGAGCCGGCCAGGATGGCGCTGGGTCAGCAGATCTGTTCCGGCTTTGCCGCGACGGTTCTCGCCCTTGCCTTCGTGGGCCCCTCGGCCTTCGCGGCCGTGCCGGCCCATTGGGGGCCGCTCATCGCCCTCGGCGCCCTGTCCACGGCCCTGCCGATCCTGCTCTTCATGCACCTGATCCGCCGCACGGGTCCGACCCGCGCCTCGATGGTGGGCTATCTCGGGCCGTTCTGGACCACCGTCATGGCCGTGCTGTTCCTCAACGAGAGCATCGGCCCGCGTGAACTCACCGGTGGCGCCGTGGTGCTGGCCGGCGTCGCGCTGGTCTCCTTCACCGGGCGGCTCAGGCGAGCGCGCTGAGCGCCGCGCGGGTCCCGTGCGGGATCTCCACCGGCCGCTGGGTGGCCCGGTCCACATAGACATGGACGAAATGGCCTTGGGCGGCGGCCTGATCGGCGCCCGTCTTGAAGATCCCGATCCGGTAGCGCACCGAGGAGCGCCCGAGATGCGCGACCGCGATGCCGGCCTCCAGCTGGTCGGGAAAGGCGACGCTCTCGAAATAGGTGCAGCCCGATTCCACCACCAGGCCGATGACCGGGCTCGCGGCGATGGCGAGCAGGCCCTTCTCGATCAGCCACGCGTTCACGGCGCTGTCGAAATACGAGTAGTAGTGGACGTTGTTCACATGCCCGTAGGCATCGTTGTCCATCCAGCGGGTCGCGACGGGGCGAAACAGCCGGAAGGCGGAGCGGTCGGGGCGCGTCGGACGGTCTGCCATAGGGTTCGTCACCAGGCCGCTTCGTAGATCGCGCGGGCATCCTCAAGGGCGACCGGCCGGGGATTGTTCACGAGAAGCCGCGTCTGCTTCATGGCGTCGTCGGCCATCATCGGCAGGGCCTCGCGGGGAATGCCCACGTCGCGCAGGCGTGGCGGCAGCCCGACCCTCGCACACAGGGCAGCGAGCCCCTCGACGAAGGCCGATCCGGTGGCCCGTCCCTCGAGGTCGGGAAACGCATGAGGCGCGAGTTCCGCATAGGCGGTCTCGCAGGCGGAGGCGTTGAAGCGCAGCACGTGCGGCAGCACGAGGGCGTTCGAGAGCCCGTGCGGCACGCCGAAATGCCCGCCGATGGGATAGGCGAGCGCATGGACGGCCGCGACGGGCGAGTTGGCGAAGGCCTGACCGGCGAGCATGGAGCCGAGCAGCATGGCCGAGCGTGCCTCGATGTCCTGGCCGTGATGAACCGCGCGTTCGATGTTGCGCCCGAGCAGCGAGAGGGCCTCCCTCGCGAGCGCCTGCGAGAGCGGGTTGTTGTTGGGGCTCGTCGACGTGTAGGCCTCGATGGCGTGCACCATCGCGTCGATGCCCGTCGCCGCCGTCACGGCCGGCGGCAGGTTCACGGTGAGATCCGGATCGAGCAGGGCGACATCGGGGATGAGGAGGGCCGAGACCACGCCCTTCTTCTCATGCGCCCCGGTGGTCACGATGGAGATCGGCGTGACCTCCGATCCGGTCCCCGCCGTGGTGGGGACGGCGAGGAGCGGCAGTCGCGGGCCCTTGGCGATGCCGACCCCGTAGATCTCCGGAAGTCTCTCGTCGCTTGCCGCAAGAAGGGCCACGAGCTTCGCCACATCGATGGAGGAGCCGCCGCCGAAGCCGATCACGGCCCGGGCCTCGAAGGCCTTCGCCTGGGCGACAGCCGCCAGCACCACGTCCTCGGGCGGATCGGCAACGACCGCGTCGAAGACGTCGACCACGATGCCGGCCTCCTCCAGCACCTGGAGAACGGGCGCGATCAACCCGGCCTTCACCAGTCCCGCGTCGGTCACCAGGAAGACGCGAGGACCGAGACGCTGGGCCGTGATCTCGCCCAGCCGGGCGATGCTGCCGGAGCCGACGATGAGGGACGGAGCGGTGCTGAAGGTGAAGGGCGACATGGATCTTCCCGCGATGGGGGCCTCTGCGCGGGAGATTGCCCCGGCCTCGGCGGGCCAGCAACCCGCCTGCGCTTCAGCCATTAGGAGAAGACCCTAATCCTCGAATTCCTCGATGGCGTCCATCTTCTCCGGGTAGAAGGCGAGATGGTCCTTGATGGCCGCGACCGAGGGAGCCGGCTCTTCATAGCTCCAGGCGGCGTTCTCCCGCACCAGTCCGCCGCCGTTGACGGTGAAATACGACGCGTCGCCCTTGTAGGGGCAATGGGTCCTGTGCTCGGTGGGGTCGAGGAGATCCATGTGGACGTCCCCGCGGGGGATGTACTGGACCGGCGGCAGGGTCGCTTCCTGCAGGGTCAGAGCCTGCGTGGTTTCGGCCACGATGAAGCCGCCGAGCATGACCCGGATTCGGTGGGGGTTCTTCGTGATGGTGATCGGATGATCCGGTCCGGGCTCTTTCATGGGTCCATGGCTTTCCAGAGAGGTCTTCTCAACGATGAAGATAGGGCAACCGGGTTGCGGCCCAAGGCGGGATGAGAATCACTTCTTGTCGACCGGACGCGCGGGTGCTCCTTCCTTCACGCCGAGGGCATCGGCCAGCCGGACCTTGGCGGAGCCGGGGCGGAGGGGCTTCTGCTGGCTTTCATGCGGCGCCCAGCCGGAGAGCCAGACGATCTCGAAGGTCGCCGGAATGCGGCCGTCCGCATCCCCGAACCGCTCCGCGTAGATCTCCGCCGTCCGCATCAGGGTCGCGCGCCGCAGGGGGACCCTGCGCCGGTCATGCAGGGCGTTGGTCAACCCCATCCGGCGCAGGTCCTGCATGAGCGCGAAAGCGCTGGCGTAGCGCACCCGGACCACGTCCGAATCGGTCACCGGCAGGGCAAAACCCGCCCGCTGCAGCAGACCGCCGATGTCCCGCAAATCGGCGAAGGGCGCCACCCGCGGACTGACGCCGCCCTCGATCTCGGCTTCGGCCTGGGTCAGGGACTGGCGCAGTTCGGTCAGGGTGGAGCCCCCGAGAAGCGCGCCGATGAACAGGCCGTCGGGTTTCAGCGCCCGGCGGATCTGGATGAGCGTGCCGGGCAGATCGTTGACGCCCTGCAGGGCCAGAAGCGATACGGCGAGGTCGAAGCGCTCGCCCGAGAACGGAAGGCGCTCCTCGTCCCCGAGAATGCCGCCCTCCTCCGCTACCGACGACAGGCGGACCACCGTCTCGGCGCGACCGCTCCGGCGCAGGACCTCGGCGGCGGCAGGCGTCGGCGTTCCCACGTCGAGCGCGAGGGAGAAGGTCCGCAGCACCGTGGAGAGGCGCTCTTCCAAGTCCTCGACGGCGCGGACCAGAAGGAAGTCGACATACCCCTGGCGCAGCGCACGGGCCAGACGGCGGCGGACAAGGGAGCGATCGAAAACGAGAGGCGTGCTCATGAGGCGCTGGATATGGCGCGGGCGCGGCCAGGAACCAAGGACTATTTTGTCCGCCCGCGCCGGGTGCCAGGAGCCGGCCCATCGGCTAAGCTTGTCCCATGAACGCCCCAGCCGACATCCGGCCGATGCCGCTGAGCGCCCGCTTCCGGGCGCGCGCGCGCGCGGCATGGCATTCGGCCCTCGGCCTCCTCTATCCGCCGACCTGCATCGCCTGCCAGGCCGCCACCGGCGAACCTCACGCCCTTTGCGCCGGCTGCTGGTCGCAGATCCGCTTCATCGAGCGGCCCTTCTGCGAGCGGCTGGGGACGCCGTTCGCGGTGGATCTCGGCGGGCCACGGCTCTCACCGGCCGCCATGGCCGATCCGCCGGTGTTCCGGCGCGCCCGCGCGGTGGCGGAATACGACGGCGCGGCGAGCCTGCTCGTGCACCGGCTCAAATACGACGACCGCCTGGAACTCGCCCGCGCCTTGGGCGGCATGATGGCCCGGGCCGGCGCCGAGCTGCTGCGGGAGGCCGATGTGATCGTTCCCGTGCCGCTGCATCGCTGGCGGCTGTGGCGGCGGCGGTTCAATCAGGCGATGGCCCTGGCCGGGGCCGTCTCGGCGCAGTGCGACATACCGTGCGACCCGTTGCTGCTCGCCCGCGTCAAGCACACCCGCCGCCAGGTCGGGCTCACCAAGGCGCAGCGTCAGGACAACCTCCAGGGTGCCTTCCGCGTGCCCGCCGAGGCGAAGGCCAGGCTGAAGGGCAGGCGCGTGCTCCTCGTCGACGACGTGCTGACCTCCGGGGCCACGGCCAACGCCGCATCCCGGGCGCTCCTGCGCGGCGGCGCGGCCTGCGTGGATATTCTGGCCTTTGCCCGAGTTGTCCAGGAGTTGTGATCTAAGCGCAACGCTCCCTATATCCTCGCCATCGAAGGAGAACTCTCTGTCATGCCATCCATCACGATCTACACGAAGAGCTGGTGCCCCTATTGCTCGGCGGCCAAGAAGCTTCTCGGCGAGAAGGGCGTCGCCTTCACCGAGATCGACATCGAGAAGAAGCCGGAAGCCCGGGCCGAGATGATCCAGCGGGCCAGCGGGCGCTCCACGGTCCCGCAGATTTTCATCGGCGAGAGGCATGTCGGCGGCTGCGATGACCTGTATGCTCTTGATGACAGGGGCCAGCTTGAGCCTTTATTGCAGGCCTGACGGAGACCAGAATTCATGACCTCGACCCGCTTCACCGCCGCCTGCGTCCAGATGCGCTCCGGGCGCGACGTCCTCAAGAACCGCGACGACGCGGTCGCGCTGGTGCGCGAGGCGGCCTCCCAGGGGGCGCATTTCGCCCAGACCCCGGAAATGACCTCCCTGGTGTGCCGGGATCGGGCGGAGCTGTTCGACAAGGTCGGGCCCGAGGCTCAGGACCCGGTGCTCGCCGCCCTGCGCGAGGTGGCGCGGGAGCGGAACATCGTGGTCCAGATCGGCTCCATCGCGGTCAAGGAGGGCGACAAGGTCGCCAACCGCGCGTTCCTCATCGGCCAGGACGGCGAGGTCATCGCCTCCTACGACAAGATCCACCTCTACGACGTGGACCTGCCCAACGGCGAGAGCTGGCGCGAATCGGCCACCTATACGGGCGGCTCCTCGGCCGTGGCCGCCGAGACGCCCTGGGGCTATCTCGGCATGACCATCTGCTATGACGTGCGCTTCGCCGCCCTCTACAAGGCGCTGGCCGAGAACGGCGCCTCGTTCCTCTCCGCGCCGGCCGCGTTCACCCGGCAGACCGGGGAGGCCCATTGGCACGTGCTGCACCGGGCCAGGGCCATCGAGACCGGCTCCTTCATGATCTCGGCCGCTCAGGGCGGCCTTCACGAGGACGGGCGCGAGACCTTCGGCCATTCGGTCATCATCGACCCCTGGGGACGGGTGCTGGCGGACGGCGGCACGGAGCCCGGCGTGTTCCTGGCCGAGATCGACACCGCTCTCGTGGCGGAGGTGCGCGGCCGGATCCCAACCCTCAAGAACGCGCGGCCGTTCAGGGTCGAGGTCGTTCCCGCCATCGAGACGGACCAGGCGGCCATCGCCTGATCCCCTTCTCATTCCAGGTCTGAATCCTTAAGTCTCACCGAGAGATGATCAAGTATGCCCTGGCCTGCGAGCAGGCCCATGAGTTCGAGAGCTGGTTTCCGTCGAGCGACGCGTTCGAGACGCAGCGCAAGCGCGGCTTCGTGACCTGTCCGTTCTGCAACTCGGCCAAGGTCGAGAAGCAGATCATGGCGCCGTCGGTCGCGCGCACGGACAGGGCCCCGAAGGTTGCCGCGCCGGACACCCAGCCGGTCACGGTCCTCTCCGAGCGGGAGCGGGAGCTGCGCGCGGCCCTGCGGGCCCTGCGCGAGCACGTCATGAAGAACGCCGAGGATGTCGGCAAAGGTTTCGTCGAGGAAGCCCGCAAGATGCATTACGGCGAGACGGAAGAGCGCTCGATCTACGGCGAGGCGGATCTCGCCGAAGCCAAGGCGCTGTTGGAGGAAGGCATCGACGTGCTGCCGCTGCCCGTCGTCCCGGACGATCGGAACTAGCTGCTGCGCTGCGGGATTACGCCTCATCGGAAACGACGATGAGGATGAGCTTCTCTTGGCGACTTTCTTCACCAGCGACACCCATTTCGGTGATCCCCGGGTGCTGCGAATCGACAAGCGGCCGTTCAGGACCATCCCCGAGCACGATGCCGCTCTGGTCGCCAACTGGAACGAGGTCGTCTCGACCGAGGACGAGATCTGGCACCTGGGTGATTTCGCCCTCCATGTGCGCCCGGAGCGGATCGAGGAACTGCTGGGACTCCTCAACGGCCGCAAGCATCTGATCACCGGCAACAACGACGGGCCGACAACCCTTGCTGCCAGCGGCTGGGACAGCGTTCAGGCCTATGCGGAGCTCATGCTCGACGGCCACGCGCTCGTCCTATGCCACTACGCGTTCCGCACCTGGAAGAACATGGGCCGCGGCTGGATCGACCTGCACGGCCACTCGCACGGCAAGCTGAAGCCGCAGACCCGCCAGTTCGACGTGGGCGTGGATGCCTTCGACTATCGCCCCGTCAGCCTCGAAACGATCCTGGCCTCCCGGACGCGACGCCGGAAGGCCAGTGCTGAAATGGTATCGGGCTGATAGGCGCTATCAGACAGGAGATTTCACAGGCTCCAGCACCGGCGAGGCGTCGGTGCGGTCGAGCCTGCGGCTCCACAGGGCCAGGACGAGGCCGGAGGCGGGCAGCAGGGCCGCCACCCAGGGGATCGAACCGAGCCCCAGGCCGTGATCGATCACGAAGCCGCCGAGCCAGGCCCCGAGCGCGTTGCCGAGATTGAAGGCCGCGATGTTGAGGCTCGAGGCCAGGCTCTGGCCGGCGCCGTCCGCCTTCTCCAGGACCCACATCTGCAGCGGCGGCACGGTCGCGAAGGCGGCGGCACCGAGCAGGCCCACGAAGGCGACCGCCATGATCTTGTCATGAACGCCGAGAGTCATGGCGGCGAGCACCACGGCGAGCAGGGCGAGGGACCCGAGCAAGGTCGCCATCAGGCGCCGGTCGGCGAGCTTGCCGCCGAGGAGGTTGCCGAGCACCAGGCCGCCGCCGAAGACGAGCAGGATCGGCGACACCGCCTCCTCCGAGAAGCCGGTGATCCCCGTGAGGATCGGCGCGATATAGGTGAAGACCGCGAACACGCCCGCATAGCCGAGCACCGTGGTGAGCAGCCCGAGCAGCACCGGGCGGCGCGCCAGCACCTTGAGTTCGTCCGCGAGGCTGCCGCCCTCGGCCGTATCCTGGCGATCCTTGGGCACGAAGAGCGCGATCACGGCGACCGCCAAGACGCCCACGAGGGTCACGGCCCAGAAGGTGGCGCGCCAGCCATAGGCCTGGCCGAGCCAGGTGCCGAACGGGACGCCCAGGATGTTGGCCACGGTGAGGCCGGTGAACATCACCGCGATGGCCGAGGCCTTCTTGTCGGCCGGCACCAGGCTCGTGGCCACGACCGAGCCGACGCCGAAGAAGGTGCCGTGGGCAAACGCCGTCAGCACCCGGGCCGCCATGAGGGTCGCGTAGTCCGGCGCGACCGCGCAGGCGAGATTGCCCAGGGTGAACACGACCATGAGGGCGAGAAGCACCGTCTTGCGCGACCAGCGGCCCGTGACCGTGGTGAGAAGCGGCGCGCCGACCACGACGCCGAGCGCGTAGCCGGAAATGAGCAGGCCCGCGGCCGAGATCGACACGCCGAGATCGGCGCTCACCTGCAGCAGCAGCCCCATGATGACGAATTCCGTGACCCCGATGCCGAAGGCACCGGCCGTCAGGGCGTAAAGAGCGAGAGGCATGAGAAGCACGTCCTTGCGAGGAGCGGCAAGCGCCGCTTGGTGGCGGCAAGATGGACGCGTGATCGCTTATGAACTAGCCTGCCGGCCGGAACAGAATTTGTGAGTTGAAGTCACAATGGCCAGGACGGACGTCAACCGCTCCGGCGAGATGGAGGTCTTCGTGCGGGCCGTCGAGCTCGGCGGCTTCTCGGCCGCCGCGCGCGCCCTGCGGATGACGCCCTCGGCGGTGAGCAAGCTCGTCGCCCGGCTGGAGAGCCGCCTCGGCGCCCGTCTCGTCAACCGGTCGACCCGCAAGCTCCAGCTGACGCCGGAAGGCGCTGCCTTCTACGACCGGGCCGTAAGGGTCCTGGCCGATCTCGACGAGGCCGAGCGCAGCGCCGCCGCGGGCGCCGCCCCGCGCGGCCGGCTGCGGGTGAACACGAGCGTTCCGTTCGGCACCCACCGCCTGATCCCCCTTCTGCCGGGCTTTCTCGCCCGGCACCCCGAGGTGAGCGTGGAGGTGACGCTCACCGACACGGTAGTCGACCTGCTGGAGGACCGGGCCGACGTCGCCATCCGGGTCGGCCCCCTGAAGTCCTCGCAGCTCGTGGCGCGCAAGCTCGCCGAGAGCCGGATGATGCTGGTGGCCGCGCCTGCCTATCTCGACCGGCACGGTACGCCGGGTAGCCCGGAGGATCTCGCCCGGCACAACCTGCTCGGCTTCAGCTTCGCCCGCCAGAGCAACGGCTGGCCGTTCCGGGACAGGCAGGGCAACGTGACCGCCGTCGTGCCCACCGGCAACGCCCAGGTGAGCGACGGCGAGTCGATGCGGCTTCTCGTGCTGACCGGCCTGGGAATCAGCCGTCTGTCCGGCCTTCATGTCGGTCCCGACGTGGAGGCCGGCCGGCTCGTGCCGGTGCTGGAGGCCTACAATCCGGGCGACATGGAAAGCATCCACGCGGTCTATGTGGGCGGCGGCCACCTGCCCGCCCGGGTCCGGGCCTTCCTGGACTATCTCGTCGAGACCCTGCGCCCGGATTGAGCAGAGTTGCTCCTGGTTTTGTCATTGGACGCTTGCCAGGCGGGGCGCTTTATCCAAATCATGCCTCACGCCCGGTCGAGGCTTCACGGAGCTCTTCATGGATCAGCCGAAAACCGACCCGAGGCCGCAACGCCGCGTCTCGCTGATGCGCCGGTTCTTCGACAGCGAGGCCTCCGGCGGCATGATCCTCATGGGCGTCACGGTGATCGCGCTCGCGGCCGCCAACTCGCCCCTGGCCGGAGCCTATTTCGGCGTCCTGAAGACCTATGTGCTGGGCCTGAGCGTCCTGCACTGGATCAACGACGCGCTCATGGCGGTGTTCTTCCTGCTGGTGGGGCTCGAGATCAAGCGCGAGATGCTGGACGGGCAGCTCTCCACCTGGCCGCGCCGGATCCTGCCGGGGATCGCGGCCCTTGGCGGCATGATCGTGCCGGCGCTCGTCTATCTCGCGGTCACCCGCAACGAGCCGCAGCTCCACCACGGCTGGGCGATCCCGACCGCCACCGACATCGCCTTCGCCCTGGGCGTGCTGGCCATCCTGGGCCCGCGGGTGCCGAAATCCCTCACCATCTTCCTGACGGCGCTCGCCATTCTCGACGATTTCGGGGCGATCATCGTCATCGCGCTCTTCTACACGGGCGGCCTCTCGCTTCCGATGCTCGCCGGGGCGGCCCTGTGCCTGCTCGTGCTCGTCGCCCTCAACCGCTTCGACGTCACGTCCCTCCTGCCCTATCTCGTCATCGGCGCGGTGCTGTGGGTGTTCGTGCTGAAATCCGGCATCCATGCGACCCTCGCCGGGGTGGCGCTGGCCCTCACGATCCCGCTCCATGCCAACCCGAAGAAGACCAGGGCGGAGGATTCGCCCCTGCACCGGCTCGAGCATGCCCTGCAGCCCTGGGTCGCCTATGCGGTCATCCCGATCTTCGGCTTCGCCAATGCGGGGGTGTCGCTCTCCGGGCTGTCCCTCGACGGCCTCCTGAACCCGCTGCCGCTGGGCATCGCGCTCGGCCTCTTCGTCGGCAAGCAGGTGGGCGTCTATGCCTTCTCCTATGCGGCCGTCCATCTGGGCTTCGCCGACATGCCCGCGGGCGCGAGCCGGGCCCAGTGCTACGGGGTCGCGCTGCTCTGTGGCATCGGCTTCACCATGAGCCTGTTCATCGGCGCCCTTGCGTTCCCTGACCAGCCGGAGCTGGGGGACGCCACCAAGATCGGCGTGCTCATGGGCTCGGCCCTCTCGGGACTGGCGGGCTATCTGGTGCTCCGCCTCGCCCCGCGGGAGCGGCCGCTCAGGCCTTCGCGGCCAGCAGCATATAATTGACCGCCGTGTCGCGGGACAGGGACCAGCTGTCCCGCAGCGGGTTGTAGGCGACGCCCGCGAGGTCGTGGACGGAAAAGCCCGCCGCGCGGATGGCGTCCGTCAGCTCGTCGGGGGTGACGAACCTGTCCCATTCGTGGGTGCCCTTCGGCAGCCAGCCGAGGATGTATTCGGCCCCCACAATGGCCGACGCGAAGGAGCGCAGGGTCCGGTTGATCGTCGCCATGGCCAAGCATCCGCCGGGCTTCACCGCCCGCACGCAGGCCTCCACGAAGGCCTGCCGGTCGGCCACATGCTCCACCACCTCCATGGCGAGCACCAGGTCGAAGGTCTCCCCCCGGGCCACCACGGTCTCCACGGTCTCGTTGCGGTAATCGACCGGGACCCCCGCCCGCTCCGCATGGAGCCGGGCGACCGAGATGTTGGTGGGCGCCGGATCGAGCCCGGTCACCCGCGCGCCCAGGCGCGCCAGGGGCTCTGACAGCACGCCGCCACCGCAGCCCACGTCGAGGATCGTGATCCCCTCGAGCGACCGGGCCGAGCGCGGATCGCGCCCGAAGCGGCGGCAGGCCTCGTCCCGGACATAGGCCAGGCGCACGGGATTGAACCGGTGCAGGACCTTCATGGGGCCCTTCGGATCCCACCAGGTCTCGGCGATCTTTTCGAATCGGGCGACCTCGGCCGGGTCGATGGTCGTCATGAGATCCTCCGCAAGAATGGCCTCCGGACAGGGAAATCGCGCGTTGACAGGGCGCGGACCTGCCGTCATGTATACGCGCCTTTTCGCGGCGCGAAGGGGCAAAACATCAATTTCACATCACGGCCTTCCTTGCCCATGCCCCGTCTCGTCATGAAGTTCGGCGGAACCTCCGTCGCCACCGTAGAGCGCATCCGCAACGTGGCGCGGCATGTCAAACGCGAGGTCGAGGCCGGCTACGACGTAGCCGTGGTCGTGTCCGCCATGGCGGGCAAGACCAACGAGCTCGTCGGCTGGGTCAAGGACGCCTCCGCCCTCTACGATTCGAAGGAATACGACGTGGTCGTCGCCTCCGGCGAGCAGGTCACGTCCGGCCTTCTCGCCATCGCGTTGCAGGA
>NZ_JAMXFI010000086.1:0-33012 GCF_025460875.1 Microvirga yunnanensis | reverse complement strand
TCAGCCACCCGCACCCGCAGATCGAGAGAATAGCAGTGACCCATGATCCACCTCCCGTTCCACAGAGTGAATCACAGATCTCACCAAGCCAAAACCCCGGGAGTCGGATTTCCTGTCCGGTGCTCTAGGCCGCCATCTGGGAGCGCTGGGCCCAGCCGGTCATCGAGCGCTCGACAGAAGCCGTGATCGCGTACATGACGACGCCCAGCACCGCCAGCACCACGAGGGCGGCCCAGACGAGGGGCACCTCGAAGGCGGCGGACGCGCGGGTGAGCAGGTTGCCGATGCCCACATTCGACGCATTCTGCTCGCCGATGACGGAGCCCACATAGGCGAGCGTGATCGCCACCTTGAGCGAGCCGAAGAAATACGGCATGGCGCGGGGCACGCCGACCTTGAACACGATGTCGCGCTTCGACGCGCCGAGCGCCCGCAGCACGTCCTCCATCTCCGGCTCCACGGTGGAGATTCCCGTGGCGACGTTCACCACGATGGGGAAGAACGAGATCAGGAACGCCGCCATGACCGGCGGAACCCAGCCGACGCCGAACCAGAACACGAGAATCGGCACCACGGCGACCTTCGGGATCGAGTTGAAGCCAACGAGCAGCGGATACGACCCGGCATTGATGAGCCGCGACGAGCCGAGCACCATGCCGAGCAGCAGGCCGAATCCGACCGCGAGGCCGAAGCCGGCCAGCGTCATCCAGAGGGTGTGCATGGCGTGATAGGCGAGCTGGGTCCGATACTCCCATACGGCGAGAAGGATCGTGGACGGCGCCGGCAGGATGAAGCTCGAAATCCTCAGGACATGGCAGAGGATCTCCCAGAGCGCGAAGAAGCCGATGGTGAAGACCCAGGGTGCGAGGGCGAGCTGATTCTTGGTTTTCATGGGTGTCTCATGCCGCCCTGCGTGCCTGCGCGATATGCCCGCGCAGGTCGTGAACGAGCTCGGAAAACTCCGGCGTGTAGGTGATCTCGAGATCGCGCGGCCGCGGGAACGCTACCTCCCGCTCGGCCACGATCCGCCCCGGCCGGGCGCTCATGCAGAAGATCCGGTCGGCCAGGAACGCGGCCTCGCGCAGGTCGTGGGTGACGAGGATGATCGTGACCTTCTGGGCCGCATGCAGATCACGCATCACGCACCACAATTCCTCGCGGGTGAAGCTGTCGAGGGCGCCGAAAGGCTCGTCGAGCATCAGGAGCTTCGGCTCGTGGATCAGGGCGCGGCACAGGGAGGCCCGCTGCTGCATGCCGCCCGAGAGCTGCCAGGGAAATTTGTGCCCCTGGCCCTTCAGGCCCACCTGGGCGAGCAGGCTCTCGGCCTTGGCCACGTACTCCGCCTTGTGGCGGCGCAGCCGCGAACGGTGCGGCTCGACGATCTCGAGCGGCAGCAGGATGTTGTCCAGGGTCGTCCGCCAGGGCAGCATGGTGGGGTTCTGGAAGGCCATGCCGGCGAGCTTGACGGGGGCTCCCACCTGCCTGCCATCGACGATCACCGTTCCCTCGCGCGGGAATTGGAGCCCGGTGGCGAGCTTCATGAGGGTGGACTTGCCGCAGCCCGAGGGGCCGACGATGGCGGCGAACTCGCCCTCGCCGACCTTGAGATTCAGGTTCCTGACCGCGGGCAGGCCGTCCTCGGCCCGGGCATAGACATGGGTGACGTCATGGATGTCGACGAAGGGTTTCATGAAGCCGTGCCGGTGAGCCAAAGGAAAAAGCCCGGCTATCGTAATGGCCGGGCCCGGCGGATCAGTTCACTTTGCGCTGGTCGGCGGCGGGCAGGAACTCCTCCGTGAACACGGCGCCGACCTCAGGCTTGTTCTTGTAGGCGAAGGTCAGGCCGATCTGGTCGAGGGCCTTGGCGAAGCGCTCCTTGTCGATGCCGCCGAAGCCGTTCTCCTTGACGAAGGGCGTGATCATGTTCTGCTCCAGCACCATCTTGAGGCGTTCGAGCTCCACGTCCTTCTTGGCCACGTCGTTGCGCTTGATCACCGAATCGACCGCGCTCGAGGGATCCTTCACGGTGTCCTGCACGCCCTTCATGATCGCGCGCAGCAGGCCCTTGACGGCCTCCGGCTTCTCCTGGGCGAATTTCTGCGACACGATGATGGTGTTGCCGTAGAGATCGACGCCGTAATCGCTCATCAGCATCACGACGATGTCGTCCGCCGGAACCCCGCGGGATTTCAGGTTGATGTAGGACGACATGGAGAAGCCGAACACCGCGTCGACTTCGCCTTGCGCCAGCATCGGCTCCCGGACCGGGAAGCCCACGTTCTCGAACTTCATGGTGGAATCGTCGATCTTGTTGACCGCCTTGAAGATCGGCCATTGCGCGTAGGCGCCGTCGGCCGCCGGAGCGCCGAACTTCTTGCCCTGCAGGCTCGACACCTCCTTGGTGATGCCCCGGCTCTTGCGCCCGATGAGCGCGAAGGGGGGACGGTCGTAGATCACCATCACGGCCTTGATGTCCGTGCCCGGATTCTCGTCCCGGAAGCGCACGAGAGAATTCACGTCGCCGAAGCCCGCGTCATAGGTGCCGGACGCCACGCGGGAGATCGGCTCGCGGGAGCCCGCCGCCGGATCGATCGTCACGTCGAGCCCCTCGGCCTTGAAGTAGCCCTTGTCGATCGCGACCGCGAAGGGGGCCGCCGGTCCCTCCCAGCGCCAGTCCAGCGAGAATCTCACCGGCGTCTGGGCCTGGGCGGCCGCGGATCCGAGGAGCACGGCCGCGCCGGCCAGCATCCCCGTGATCCACCTCGCCTTCGTCGAACGATCCGCAAACATCACCGTCACCTCTGATTGTTATGGCCCGGAGCCTCGTGGCGCTCTTTTGCGGCCGCCTGCCCGGTTCCCGACCATGCAATCAGATCGGCTCTCCGGGTCAAGTCTCTTGGCCGGGCACCCCTGCCATCGGGGCGGGCATCTGACGGAAAATTGAGCAGAAATTGTCGGGTTCCGCGCTCTTGAAGGCCGCAAGGGCGCTCCCCACGTTGGATCCCATCGGCGACCGGGCCCCTCTGGCAGGACGTGAGCACACGACTGCGATGTCGGAGCCGATGCTTGAACAGAAGCAATCAAAGGTCCGGTTATGCCAGAATTCCTGCTCATGGAATGGCTGGGAAAGCCCGTCTGGATGTGGACGGCTTTCCTCAGCCTTGTCGTTTTTCTCCTCGCTTTCGATCTCGGTGTCCTGAACAGGAAGGACCGGGAGCTCGGCGTGAAGGAGAGCCTTCTCCTGTCCGCCTTCTACATCGGCATCGCGACCGCCTTCGGCGCCTATATCTGGTGGTCGTTCGAGACCGGCCTGCTGGTGACCGAGGACGGCACGCACGCGGGTATTTCCTACTTCACGGGCTTCTTCATCGAGAAGTCCCTGTCGATCGACAACGTCTTCGTGATCTCGCTGATCTTCAGCTACTTCGCGATCCCCCGGAAGTACCAGTATCGCGCCCTCGTCTGGGGCATCGTGGGCGTCATCGTCCTGCGCGGCATCATGATCGCCCTGGGCGCCGCCCTGGTGCAGGAATACGCCTGGATGCTCTATCTCTTCGGCGCCTTCCTCATCGCCACGGGCATCAAGATGCTGATCGTTCCGGAGAGCGATCCCGACATCGAGAAGAACCCCCTGGTCCGTTTCCTGCGCAAGCACATGCGGGTGACGAACCGGCTTCACGATCAGCACTTCTTCGTGCGCGAACCGGATCCGAAGTCAGGCAGGATCGTCACCTGGGCGACGCCGCTGTTCCTCGCCCTCGTGGTGATCAACGTGGCCGACCTGATCTTCGCGGTGGATTCGGTGCCGGCGATCTTCGCGATCACCACGGACACCTTCGTGGTCTACACGGCCAACATCATGGCGATCCTGGGCCTGCGGGCGCTCTACTTCGCCCTGGCCGCCATGGTGCACCGGTTCCACTACCTGAAATACGCGCTCGCCCTGGTGCTCGTCTTCATCGGCGGCAAGATCTTCTGGAACCAGCTCGTGGGCAAGCTCGACCCGACCATCTCGCTCGGCGTCACCCTCGCGCTGATCGCCGGCGGCGTCGTCTACTCGCTGTGGAAGACGAAGGACGAGGATAGGACGGTGGCAGGCTAAAGCATCGGACGTGAAAAGTGGACTTGCACTTTTGGGATCCATCCGATGCTTTCTTCTTGAATGAGAGCATCGGTCCGGACGGACCCAGCGGGCCGCTGACGCGGCCCGCTGGGTCCGTCCGATGCTCTAAGGCACCTCTCGGCGTCATCACCGGACCTCTCCCGGTGACGACAAACTCTCACGTCATGGCCGGGCTTGTCCCGGCCATCTCGATTGGGAAAAGCACCGCGCTCCACGCGATCGCAGGCGCCGGGACGAGCCCGGTGACGACGGAGAGAAACGCCACGGCCGTCACACCGGCAGCATCCCGTCGCTCTTCACCTCCTCCATGACCGCATAGGTGCGGGTCTCCTTCACGCCCGGCAGGGCCAGCAGGATCTCGCCGAGGAAGTGGCGATAGGCGGCCATGTCGGCCACGCGGGTCTTGACCAGGTAGTCGAACCCGCCCGCCACCATGTGGCATTCGAGGACCTCGGGGGCCCGTTTCACCGCGGCGGCGAATTTCTCGAACACGTCCGGCGTGGTCTTGTCGAGGGAGACCTCCACGAAGACCAGGAGCTCGAGGCCGAGCCGGTGCGGATCGAGCCTGACGCCATACCCGGCGATGACGCCCTCCCGCTGCAGACGCTTCACCCGTTCGCCCGTGGAGGTGGGCGACAATCCCACCTTTTCGGCGAGCTCCACGGTGGCGATGCGGCCATCCGTCTGGAGAGCCTTGAGGATCTTGCGATCAATCCGGTCCAAATCCGCCATTTCCACGGCCCTTTCGGCTTTTCTCCGCTCTTTCTAAGGCAAGATCCCGAATTTTGCCATCGAAGCACGGCCAACGCCCTCCTATATTTCGGGAAACATCCAGAGGACATTTCCATGAGCCCTGCCACCAGCGCCGCCCTGCCCTTCAACCCGCCCTTCGCAGAGGACGACAAGGCCCTCGCGGCCCGGCTCCTCGCGAGCGCCCGTCTCTCGCCGGAGCGGGAAAAGCGCGTGGACGAGCAGGCGACCCGCCTGATCGAGGCGATTCGCGCCAAGGGCGGCGGCCTCGGCGGCGTCGAGGAGATGCTGCGGGAATACGCGCTCTCCACCAAGGAGGGGCTGGCGCTCATGGTTCTGGCCGAAGCCCTGCTGCGGGTGCCGGATGCCGCCACCGCCGACAGGCTGATCGAGGACAAGCTGGGCCAGGCCGATTTCGCCGGCCACGAGGCGAAATCCGACGCGTTCCTCGTCTCGGCCTCGGCCTGGGCGCTCGGCATCACGGCGCGGATCATCCAGCCCGGCGAGACCCCGGAGAGCATCCTGGGCCAGCTCACCAAGCGCCTCGGCCTGCCCGCCGTCCGCACCGCCACCCGCCAGGCCATGCGGGTGATGGGGAACCATTTCGTGCTCGGCCAGACCATCGACGAGGCCCTGAAGCGGGCCACCTCGTCCAAGGGCCGCCTCTACCGCTATTCCTTCGACATGCTGGGCGAAGGCGCCCGCACGGCCGAGGACGCCCGCCGCTACTTCGATTCGTATGCCTCCGCCATCGACGCGATCGGCCGCTCCGCCGGCAACGAGCCGCTGCCGAACCGGCCGGGCATCTCGGTGAAGCTCTCGGCCCTCCATCCGCGCTACGAGGCCACGAGCCGCGAGCGGGTCATGCGCGAGCTGGTGCCCCTCGTGATCGAATTGGCCCGGAAGGCGAAATCCTACGATCTCAACTTCACCGTCGATGCCGAGGAGGCGGACCGGCTGGAACTGTCGCTCGAGGTGATCGAGGCCGTGCTCGCCGATCCCTCGCTCGCCGACTGGAAGGGTTTCGGCCTCGCCATCCAGGCCTACCAGAAGCGGGCCGGGTCGGTGGTCGATGCGATCGCCGCCATGGCGGAGCGCTACGACCGGCAGCTCATGGTGCGCCTGGTGAAGGGCGCCTATTGGGACACGGAGGTGAAGCGCGCCCAGGAGCGCGGCCTCGACGATTATCCGGTCTTCACCCGCAAGGCGATGACGGATCTGCACTACATGGCCTGCGCCGAGAAGATGCTGTCCTTGCGCCCGCGCATCTACCCGCAATTCGCCACCCACAACGCGCTCACCGTCGCGTCGATCATCGAGCGGGCCGGCGGCACGGAGGGTTACGAGTTCCAGCGCCTGCACGGGATGGGCGAGGCGCTCTATGCGCGCCTCCTGGAGGACAGGCCGGGCCTGGCCTGCCGGGCCTATGCGCCGGTGGGCGGCCATCGCGATCTCCTTGCCTATCTGGTGCGCCGTCTCCTGGAGAACGGGGCGAACTCCTCCTTCGTGTCGGTCGCGGCCGACACGAACGTCCCTGTCGAGTCGCTCCTGAAGCGTCCGGCGGACATCATTGTGTCGGCCGACAAGGCGCGCCACCCGAAGCTCCCGCTGCCGCGTGACCTTTATGGCCCGGAGCGTCCCAACTCGCGGGGCGTGGAATTCGGCCACCAGGCCTCCCTCGACGCGCTCCTGGCCGAGATCAGGACAGGTGGGCGGCAGAGCTTCAAGGCGGAGCCGCTCATCGACGGCAGGGCCGCACCCGGTGCCACCCGTCCGGTGGTCAGCCCCATCGACGGCAGCACCGTGGCCGGCCACGTGACGGAAGCCGCGCCGGAGGCGGCCGACCGGGCGATGGCGGCAGCGCAGGCGGGTTTTCCCGGCTGGAGCCGCACCGATGCGAACACCCATGCGAAAGCCCTCCAGCGGGCGGCCGATCTTCTGGAGGAGCGCCGCGGCGCGCTGCTGCACCTGTTGCAGGCCGAGGCGGGCAAGACCCTCGACGATGCGCTCTCGGAGGTGCGCGAGGCCGTCGATTTCCTCCGCTACTATGCCGTTCAGGGCCGCGCCCTGTTCGGCGCCGGCGAGGCGATGCCCGGCCCCACGGGCGAGAGCAACGTGCTGCGTCTGCGCGGCCGCGGCGTGTTCGTTGCGATCTCGCCCTGGAACTTCCCGCTCGCGATCTTCCTCGGTCAGGTCGGCGCCGCGCTGATGGCCGGCAACGCCGTCGTGGCGAAGCCCGCCGAGCAGACGCCGCTGATCGCGGACTTCGCCGTTCGCATCCTCCACGAGGCGGGCGTTCCGAAAACGGCCCTGCACCTCGTGCCGGGCGACGGGCGCGTCGGGGCGCGCCTCGTCGAGCACAAGGATGTGGCCGGCGTGGTCTTCACCGGCTCGACCGAGGTCGCGCGCATCATCAACCGAACCCTCGCCGGCAAGGACGCCGCCATCGTGCCGCTGATCGCCGAGACGGGCGGCATCAACGCGATGATCGTCGATGCCACCGCGCTGCCCGAGCAGGTAGCCGACGACGTGGTGATGTCGGCGTTCCGGTCGGCCGGCCAGCGCTGCTCCGCTCTGCGTCTGCTCTGCGTCCAGGACGACGTGGCCGACCGCATGATCGAGATGATCGCCGGCAATGCCCGCGAGCTGAAGATCGGGGACCCGCGCGAGATCTCGACGCATATCGGTCCGGTGATCGACCGGGAGGCGAAGGAGAAGCTCGACGCCCATGTCGCGGCGATGACCGCATCGGCGAAGGTGCATTATGCCGGCGAGGCCCCGGCGGCGGGGACCTATGTGGCGCCGCACATCTTCGAGCTGAACAGGCCGCATGATCTCGCCCAGGAGGTGTTCGGCCCGGTGCTGCACGTGGTGCGCTACAGGGCGGACCGGCTGGAGGATGTACTGCAGGCGATCGAGGGCACGGGCTACGGCCTGACGCTGGGCGTCCACTCGCGCATCGATGCGACGGTCTCGCGGGTCATCCAGGCCCTGTCGGTGGGCAACGTCTACGTGAACCGCAACATGATCGGCGCGGTGGTGGGCGTGCAGCCCTTCGGCGGACACGGCCTGTCCGGCACGGGGCCGAAGGCCGGGGGCCCGCATTATCTCCTGCGCTTCGCCACCGAGCAGACGGTGACGATCAACACCGCCGCGGCGGGCGGCAACGCCAACCTGATCGCCATGGGGGAATAGGGCCGGCGCCGCGTCGATCGCCCGGGCCACACCTCCTCCACGTCGTCACCGGCCTTGTGCCGGTGATCCCTCTTGGTGGTCGCGCACCGCTCGTCGTGTCGCCATGGCCGGGGCAAGCCCGGCCGGCGCCTGGTGGATCGTTCAGGCGGTGAAGCCGAAGCGGCCGGCCATCTCCCACGGTCCGCCGCGATACCACCACAGGTCCAGACCGATCGCCTCGGCCTGAAAGGGCTGGAAGCGTTCGCTGAGATCTTCCAGGAGAGCCCTGGCCTGGACGGGGTCGACCTTGTTCTGCACAGTCACGTGCGGCTGGTGATTCTGCCGGTCCTGAGGCTTGAGCCAGTCGTTCCAGGTCAGCGCCAGGGCGCGGCGCAGGTGCGCGAGTTCCGGGGATTGGAGCGTATAGGCGACGCCCCGTCCGAGAGGCCGGAGGCCGGTGACGGCGAGCGGGAATGGCTCGCGGCCGGCGATCGTCCGCTCAATGTCGCGCTGGATCGCGGGACGGTGCTCGCCCGGCAGCGCGTGGAACAGGGTGAGGTGGGCCGGGATGAAGTTGCGGTCGGGCGGAAAGTAGCGCCGTCTCTGCGCGTCGAAGAAGGCGAACGAGTGCTCGTCGAGCCGGAGCGTGAGGATGAGCGGCGGGCTGTCGGGGGTCATGCCATGAAAAACCCGGCGCGGGGCCGGGTTGTTTCAGTCTCAGAAGTTCAGTGCCGCCTTGGCTTCGCGCAGCTGCGCGATGGCTGATTCCGCGGCGTGTTTCGCGGCCGGCTCGTTGGTGGCGTCGTAGTGCATCTCGGCGGTCAGGATTTCCTGGTCGAGGATGTCCTGGGTCAGCTCTTCCTCGGGAAGGGCGCGTTCGGCCAGGACCGTGAGGCCGTTCTGGTTGACGTCGGCGAAGCCGCCGCGCACGAGAACCCGCCGTCCGTTGCCGGGCGTGCTGGTGACGACGAGGAACCCGGTCTTGAGGGTGGTCATCACCGGCGAGTGGCCGGCCAGAACCGTCATGTCGCCCTCGGTCGCCGGCAGCACGACGGCGTCCACGGCGCCGGAGAACAAGACGCGCTCAGGGGACACGAGTTCGAAGGTGAAGGTAGCCATCTGTGCTCCTCGTCATCCCGCGGCCGCCGGGCGGTCGGGAATCGTTTGGGAGATACGCTTGGACACGACCATCCCGGAGCGTGGATGCACGGCTCCGGGATGACGTCTGGTTCGACTTAGGCCGCTTCGGCCGCGAGGCGCTGGGCCTTCTCGACGGCTTCCTCGATGGTGCCGACCATGTAGAAGGCAGCCTCCGGGAGGTGGTCGTACTGGCCCTCGACGAGACCCTTGAAGCCCTTGATGGTGTCTTCGAGCGCCACGAGCTTGCCGGGCGAGCCGGTGAACACTTCCGCCACGTGGAAGGGCTGCGACAGGAAGCGCTCGATCTTGCGGGCGCGGGCGACGGTGAGCTTGTCCTCTTCGGACAGCTCGTCCATGCCCAGGATCGCGATGATGTCCTGGAGCGCCTTGTAGCGCTGCAGCACCTGCTGGACCTGACGGGCGGTGTTATAGTGCTCCTCGCCGACGATAGCGGCCGAGAGCATGCGCGAGGTCGAGTCGAGCGGGTCCACGGCCGGGTAGATGCCCTTCTCGGCGATGGAGCGCGACAGCACGGTCGTGGCGTCGAGGTGGGCGAAGGACGTGGCCGGAGCCGGGTCGGTCAGGTCGTCGGCCGGCACGTAGATGGCCTGCACCGAGGTGATCGAACCCTTGGTGGTGGTGGTGATGCGCTCCTGCAGGGCGCCCATGTCGGTGGACAGCGTCGGCTGGTAGCCCACGGCCGAGGGGATACGGCCGAGAAGCGCCGACACCTCGGAGCCCGCCTGGGTGAAGCGGAAGATGTTGTCCACGAAGAACAGCACGTCCTGGCCCTGGTCGCGGAAGTTCTCGGCCACGGTCAGGCCGGTGAGCGCGACGCGGGCGCGGGCGCCCGGGGGCTCGTTCATCTGGCCGTACACGAGGGCGCACTTGGAGCCGACGGCCGAACCGGCCTCGCGGGGATCCACGTTCACCTTCGACTCGATCATCTCGTGGTAGAGGTCGTTGCCCTCGCGGGTGCGCTCGCCGACGCCGGCGAACACGGAGTAGCCGCCGTGCGCCTTCGCGACGTTGTTGATGAGCTCCATGATCAGCACGGTCTTGCCGACGCCGGCGCCGCCGAAGAGGCCGATCTTACCGCCCTTGGCATAGGGAGCCAGCAGGTCGACGACCTTGATGCCCGTGACCAGGATCTGACCTTCCGTGGACTGCTCGGCGTAGGACGGAGCCGGCTGGTGGATGGCGCGGGTGCCTTCGCCCACGATGGGGCCGGCTTCATCGACCGGCTCGCCGATGACGTTCATGATGCGCCCGAGGGTGGCGGCGCCGACCGGCACCGAGATCGGCGCGCCGGTATCGGTGACAGGCTGTCCGCGCACCAGGCCTTCGGAGGTGTCCATGGCGATGCAGCGCACGGTGCTCTCGCCGAGCTGCTGGGCCACTTCGAGCACGAGGCGGTTGCCGCCGTTCGTGGTCTCGAGGGCGTTCAGGATCTCCGGCAGGTGTCCTTCGAACTGCACGTCGACGACGGCGCCGATGACCTGCGTGATGTGACCGGTCGCCTTGCCGGCAGTGGTAGCGGTGTTGGCCATGATTGGCTCCTCTCGGATGTCGTCAGAGCGCCTCGGCGCCCGAGATGATTTCGATCAGTTCCTTGGTGATCATCGCCTGACGGGACCGGTTGTAGGTCATCGTCTGCTTCTTGATCATTTCGCCCGCGTTGCGGGTCGCGTTGTCCATGGCGCTCATGCGGGCGCCCTGTTCGGAGGCGGCGTTCTCAAGCAGCGCGCGGAAGATCTGCACGGTGAGGTTCCGCGGCAGGAGCGTGGTGAGGATCTCGCCTTCCTCGGGCTCGTAGTCGTAGACCGCGTCGGTGGCGCCGGCGCTGGCCTCGATCTCGGCCGGGATGATCTGCTGCGCGGTCGGGATCTGGGCGATCACCGAGCGGAAGCGCGAGTAGAACAGGGTCGCCACGTCGAACTCGCCCGCCTCGAAACGGCCGAGGATCTTCTGGGCGATCTGGTCCGCCTGCTCGAAGCCGATCTGGCGCACCGCCCGCAGGTCGACGAACTCGATGATCTGCTCGGCGAACTGGCGACGCAGGATGTCGTAGCCCTTCTTGCCGACGCAGATGATCTTGACCGTCTTGCCTTCGGCGAGGAGCCGGTTGGCGTGGTCGCGGGCGAGGCGCGCGATCGAGGAGTTGAACGCGCCGCACAGGCCGCGCTCGGCCGTGCAGACGACCAGCAGGTGGACGCGGTCGGAACCGGTGCCGGCCAGGAGGCGCGGCGTGTCGGGCCCGACCGTAATGCCGGACGCGAGGTTGCCGAGCACCACGGCCATGCGCTCCGCGTAAGGACGCGCGGCTTCCGCCGCGGTCTGCGCGCGGCGCAGCTTCGCGGCGGCCACCATCTGCATGGCCTTGGTTATCTTCTGCGTCGCCTTGACCGAGGCGATGCGGTTACGAAGGTCTTTCAAGCTCGGCATCGAGCGGCCCTACCCTCTCCGGAAATCCGGCTGGATCTTACGAGAACGGAAGTCTTTACGAGAAAGACTTGGCGAAGGTCTGGACCACGTCCTTGAGCTTCGCTTCCGAGTCGCTCGACAGGTCCTTCGAAGCCCGGATGGCATCGAGGATATCGGCGTGCTTGCCGCGCAGGAGCGAGAGCAGCCCGTCCTCGAACGCCCGCACCCGGTTGAGGGGCAGGTTGTCGAGGTAGCCGTTCACGCCGGCGTAGATCACGGCGACCTGCTCTTCCATCTTCAGCGGCGAGAACTGCGGCTGCTTCAGGAGCTCGGTCAGGCGCGAACCGCGGTTCAGGAGGCGCTGCGTGGTGGCGTCGAGGTCGGAGCCGAACTGGGCGAAGGCCGCCATCTCGCGGTACTGGGCCAGCTCGCCCTTGATCTTGCCCGCGACCTTCTTCATCGCCTTCGTCTGGGCCGAGGAGCCCACGCGCGACACCGAGAGGCCGACGTTCACCGCCGGACGGATGCCCTGGTAGAACAGGTCGGTCTCGAGGAAGATCTGGCCGTCGGTGATCGAGATCACGTTGGTCGGGATGTAGGCCGACACGTCGTTGGCCTGCGTCTCGATGACCGGCAGAGCGGTGAGCGAGCCCGCGCCCTGGCTGTCGTTGAGCTTCGCCGCACGCTCGAGCAGGCGGGAGTGCAGGTAGAACACGTCGCCCGGATAAGCCTCGCGGCCCGGAGGACGACGGAGCAGGAGCGACATCTGACGGTAGGCGACGGCCTGCTTGGACAGGTCGTCATACACGATCACGGCGTGCATGCCGTTGTCGCGGAAGAACTCGCCCATGGCGCAGCCCGAGAAGGGCGCCAGGAACTGCATCGGAGCCGGGTCCGAAGCGGTGGCCGCGATGATGATGGAGTATTCCAGCGCGCCCTGCTCTTCGAGCACCTTCACGAACTGGGCCACCGTGGAGCGCTTCTGACCGACCGCGACGTACACGCAGTACAGCTTCTGCGATTCGTCGTTGCCCTGGTTGAGCGGCTTCTGGTTGAGGATCGTGTCGAGCACGACGGCGGTCTTGCCGGTCTGGCGGTCGCCGATGATCAGCTCGCGCTGGCCGCGGCCGACCGGGATCAGGGCGTCGATGGCCTTGAGGCCCGTCGCCATCGGCTCGTGCACCGACTTGCGCGGAATGATGCCGGGAGCCTTCACGTCCACGCGGCGGCGCTCCGTGGCCTGGATCGGGCCCTTGCCGTCGATGGGGTTGCCGAGCGCGTCGACGACGCGGCCGAGCAGGCCCTTGCCGACCGGCACGTCCACGATGGCGCCCGTGCGCTTCACGGTCTGGCCTTCGGCGATCTCGCGGTCGGAGCCGAACACCACGACGCCGACGTTGTCGGTCTCGAGGTTGAGCGCCATGCCGCGCACGCCGCTCTCGAATTCGACCATCTCGCCGGCCTGGACCTTGTCGAGGCCGTAGCAACGGGCAATGCCGTCACCGACGGACAGGACCTGCCCGACTTCGGTGACTTCAGCCTCGGTACCGAAGTTCTTGATCTGCTCTTTGAGGATCGCGGAGATCTCAGCGGCTCGAATGTCCATCAGCGGACCTCTTTCATCGCTAGACGAATGGAATTGAGTTTGGTGCGCACCGAGGCATCCACCATGCGGGACCCCATCTTCACGATGAGACCGCCGATGAGGCTCGGGTCGATTTTGACGTCGACGGAGACGTCAGCCTTGGCGACGTCGCGCAGCGCCGCCTTGATTTCGTTCAGGACCGTGTCGGACGGCGCTTCCGCCAGGGTGACCTGCGCCCGGACGATGCCCTTGGCATCGGACACCAGGTTCTGGAAGGCGCGGATCATGTCGGGCAGCGCGAAGAGCCGGCGCTTGGACGCGACGAGGCGGATGAAATTGCCCGAAAGGCCCGAGATGCCGGCCTTGTCGAGAATGGCCCCGATGGCGTTCGACTGCTCTTCGGCCGTGAAGATGGGGTTCTGGATCAGGCGCTGCAAGTCTTCGCTGCCGCGGATCATCTGATCGAAGCGGGCCAGGTCGCCGGCGACGGCATCCACGGCGTTCGCTTCGCGAGCGAGTTCGAACAGCGCCGAAGCATAGCGCAATGCTACGCCCGACAGGAGGGGTCCTTCTTGCGAACCGCTTTGCGCCACGTAACCGTCTCTCTCGTGTCTTAACGGGCCTCGGACCGGGGCAGCCTGCGAATGAGGCCCTCGGGAAACCCGTCAGGTGTGGAAATGAGCCCGGGGCGGGAGCCTTCTCCGCCCGTCAGGCGAGGGTGCACTAGCATGGGTTTTCCCAGGGCGCAAGGCGAGCCGGGCCCTGTCCGGCCGGGAAAAACCGGGCTGCCGGTTATGGTGAAGGCCCGGAGGAGCCGCCGCGGGGCAAAATGCGTCAGAGCTCCAGTGCGGCGACTTCGCAGTTGGCCAGGAACCGCCCCGTGAGCCTGCTGAAGAAGGTGCCGTGCCCGACGACGGCGATCATCGCCTCCGGCCGCTCGGAGAGCCACTGCCGGAACCGCTCGACCCGCTCCTCGAAGAGGTGAGCCGGCTCGTAGACGAAGCCGCGCTCGTTCACCTCGCCCTCGCTGTGCCACCAGACCTCGTCCAGGTGTCCGAAATGCAGGTGCGGAAAGTCCCGGGACAGCTGGGAGACCGCGCGGCCCACGTCGCAGCTGCTCTCCAGGTGCTCGCGGTGGAGGCACTCGACCAGGATCGGCGGGGCGGCCGGATGGGTTCCGAACAGGCCCATGGTGGTCTGGATCGCCCGGGTCAGGGGCGAGGTCACGACGAGCTCGTAGGGGTGCTGGCGCAGCTCCGGCGCCCGCTCGGCCACCTGCTGCTGGCCGAGTTCCGTGAGAGGCGCATCGAAATGGCCCGGATCCTCGCCGTGCTCGGCCCAGTGGGCGTTGAAGGTGGATTGGCCGTGGCGGATGCAATGGACGATCTTGGTCATGGGGCCTGTCTTGGTGGTGGGTGTTCGTTCGATCACAAAAAGCTTTGGGGATCCACGTCGATGGACACGCGGGTGTTGCCGCGGATCTTCGGGCAGCGGGCCATCCAGCCGCGCAGATAGGCCTGGAGGTCCACCTCGCGCTCGGTTTTCACCAGGAGCCGGAACCGGTAGCGGCCGCGGATCAGGGCGAGCGGCGCCTCGGCCGGCCCGAGCACCGTCACGCCGGGCGGCGGCTCGGCCACGAGGGCCATGCCCCGGGCATGCGCTTCCGCGACCTCGCGGTCCTCGGCCGAGACGATCAGGGAGGCGAGCCGTCCGAAGGGCGGCAGGCCGGCCATCTCGCGCACCCGGGTCTCCTCCTCGTAGAACCGTTCCGCGTCGCCCGAGATCAGGGCCGCAATCACCGGGTGGTCCGGCTGCCAGGTCTGGACCAGAGCCCGGCCCGGCTTCTCGCCGCGGCCGGCGCGGCCGGTCACCTGCTGGAGCATCTGGAAGGTGCGCTCGGCGGCGCGCGGATCGCCCGAGGTGAGGCCGATATCGGCGTCGAGCACCCCCACCAGGGTCATGAGCGGGAAGTTGTGCCCCTTGGCCACGAGCTGGGTGCCGATCACGATGTCGAGCTCGCCCGCGGCGATCGCCGCCAGTTCGGCCCGCAGCCGCTCCGTGCCGCCGGGAAAGTCGCTCGAGAGCACGATGCAGCGCTTGTCCGGGAACAGCGCGGCGGCCTCCTCGGCGATGCGCTCCACGCCGGGCCCGCACGGCACCAGCGAATCGACGCTGCCGCATTCGACGCAGGCGTGCGGGGTGCGCTCCACATGGCCGCAATGGTGGCACACGAGGGCGCGCCGGAAGCGGTGCTCCACCAGCCAGGAGGAGCAGTTGGGGCATTCGTAGCGGTGGGCGCAGGCCCGGCAGAGGGTGAGCGGCGCATAGCCGCGCCGGTTGAGGAAGAGGAGCGCCTGCTCGCCGCGCCCGACCGTGTCCTCCACGGCGCCCACCAGGGTCGGCGAGAGCCAGCGGCCCTTGGGAATGGCCTCCCGGCGCAGGTCCACGGCGCGGATCTGGGGCATGGAGCGGCCGCCGAATCGCTCGGGGAGACGCACATGGCGATAGCGCCCGCGCTCCACGTTGACCCGGCTCTCGATGGACGGCGTGGCGGAGGCGAGCACCACGGGGGCGTTCTCGATCCGGCCGCGGACCACTGCCATGTCCCGGGCATGGTAATGCACCCCGTCGTCCTGCTTGTAGGCGGTCTCGTGCTCCTCGTCGACGATGATGAGGCCGAGATCCGCGTAGGGCAGGAACAGGGCCGAGCGGGCGCCCGCCACCACCTTCACGTCGCCTGACGCGATGGCCGTGTAGAGCCGCTCGCGCCGGCGGCCCGCGACGCCCGAATGCCAGGTGGCGGGCTTGACCCCGAACCGGGCCGCGAAGCGGTCCAGGAACTGCGCCGTCAGGGCGATCTCGGGCATGAGGATCAGGGCCTGCCGACCCGCCCTCACGGTCGCGGCCACCGCCTCGAAATAGACCTCCGTCTTGCCGGAGCCCGTGACGCCTTCGAGGAGAATCACCGGCGGATGCTCCTCGCCCATGGCGGCGACGATCTCCTCGGCCGCCGCCTTCTGCCCGTTGGACAGAGCCGTGTGGCCGAAAGCCGGGTCCGGCGTCTCGGCGACGGGCTCGGCCAGCAGGGTGACCGTCTCGAGGGTTCCCTCGTCGATGAGCCCGTCGACGACGCCGTTGCTCACGCCGGCCGCATGCGCCAGCTCGCTCTTGAGCCGCACGGCCCCGTCCTTCGCGACCTCGATCACCTTCTGCCGGGCAGGCGTCATGCGCTTCGGCAAGGCGCCCGCCAGCCTCACGCCGACGCGGGCCACCTCCTGCCGGTCGGGATCCGGGATCTTGAGCCCCATGGCGAGCGCCGAGCCCTTGGGCGCCAGGGTGTACCAGGCGATCCAGTCCAGGAACTTGCGCATCCTGGACGACAGGTTCGGGGCCTCGATGACCCCCGTGACCTTCTTCAGGTTGCCGCCTTGGCCCTCGCGCAGGCCCCAGACGACACCGGCCACCTCCCGGTTGGCGAGCGGGACCTGGACCACGTCGCCCTCCTCGAGGGCAAGGCCGTCCGGCACGGCGTACGAATAGGCCGTGTCGAGCGCCAGCGGGATGAGGACGTCGGCGATCTTGGCGGCCATCAGCGGGAGAGCACGAAGAACGGGAACATGGCCGACAGCTTAGACCCGATTTTTGTTCTCGAATGCAAGCATGGTCCAGGTCACACCCTCGCGGCCAAGCCTATCGGCAAATTCGTCCCGGTGAAGAAGTGTGAGACCGATGGCCTGCGCCTGCGACACCAGCGGATCGATCGGAACCAGGAACATCCGCCGTCCGGCAGGCACGGGCCCTTTGCGGATGGTCATGAAAAGCCTTCCGCCCGGGGCGAGCAGCTCCACGAGATGCGGCAAGGCGCGGCTGCGCTCGCCCTCGTCCAGATGCATCCATACCGCGGTCATCAGGATGAGATCGAAACGCCCGCCAGCGGCCCGCACCCGCGCCAGATCCGGCAGCCCGTCGTCGATCCAGACGATACCCGGCTCGGCATGGAGGCGCTGCGCATGACGGCGCAGCTCGGGCGTGGGTTCCACCGCATGGACCCGGAAGCCGCGCCGCGCCAGGGCGGCGGCATCCCGTCCCGTGCCGGCCCCGATGTCGAGAGCCCGGCCCTGCCCGGGCAGCAGCGCGAGCACGGGACGATAGAGATCCTCGAACACGAGGCTTTCGTACCTCTCCACGAGATCGTCGGCCTCTGTGCCGTACCCTTGGGTCCCTGGAAGGCTCTTTCCGTCCTGGCTCACGCGCGCTCTCCCTGTCGGTCCGATCGGGATCTTATCTCATCCGGTCGCGACGGGCGTCGGCGCTTCACGTTTTGGCAACGTGGCGAAGGGATAGTGGGATCGTGACAGACGCAAAGAATGCATCCTCCGTGCTCGATCTCGTCCTTCCCGGGGCGGACGACACCCGCCGCGAATCGATGGCCTGGCTCGCGTCGCTGGCCAAGGAGCGGCGGCTCTCGGCCAAGACGGTCGAAGCCTATGCCCGGGATCTGCGCCAGTTCCTGGCCTTCCTGACCAACCACCTCGGCGAGCCGCCGAGCGTGAAAAGCATCCTGGGGCTGAAGCCCATGGACATCCGCGCCTTCCTGGCCGCCCGGCGCATGGATCAGGTCGGCAGCCGCTCGCTCATGCGCCAGCTCGCGGCCCTGCGCTCCTTCGCCCGCCATCTGGAGCGGGAGGGCCACGGCACGGCCTCGGCCTTCGCGGCGATCCGCACCCCGAAGGTGGACAAGAACCTGCCGCGTCCCCTGTCGGCCTCCTCGGCCGTTGCTGTGACCGAAGCCGAGACGCGGGCCTCGGAGAGCCGCAAGCCCTGGATCCTGGCCCGGGACGCCGCCGTGCTGTCGCTGCTCTACGGCGCGGGCCTGCGCATTTCCGAGGCGCTCGGGCTGCAGCGCCGGGACGCGCCGGTGGCGGGAACCGACGCGGTCACGGTGACCGGCAAGGGCGGCAAGATGCGCAGCGTGCCGGTCATCCCGCCGATCCAGCGGGCCGTGGAGACGTATCTCCAGCTCTGCCCCTATGCGGTCGCGCCGGACGGGCCGCTCTTCGTCGGCGCCCGGGGCGGCCCGCTCTCGCCGCGCATCATCCAGCTCGCCGTGGAGGAGCTGCGGGGCGCCCTCGGCCTGCCGGACAGCGCCACGCCCCATGCCCTTCGCCATTCCTTCGCCACGCATCTTCTCGCCAAGGGCGGCGACCTGCGCGGCATCCAGGAGCTCCTGGGCCACGCCTCCCTGTCGACCACGCAGCTCTACACGAAGGTGGATGCGGCCCGTCTGATGGACGCCTTCAACGCGGCCCATCCGCGGGCGCGGGTGAAGTAGCCGGTCTGGGTCGTCCCGATCAGGCTTGTCCCGGTGATCCCGCTTCTGAGGGGCGCCGCGCTTCTCCGTATCGGGATGGCCGGGACAGGCCCGGCCATGACCCGGAGGGTGTTGTCACCGGCCCATCCCACCTCTCCACGTCATCACCGGGCTTGTCCCGGTGATCTCGATCGTCTGAAGCGCCGAGCCTCACCGCATCGGGATGGCCGGCAAGAGGCAGGTCATGGCCGGCCGGCCATGACGGAGAATGTTCGGCTATTCCGCCGCCACGGGCTGGGCCAGCAGCTGCCGGGCTGCGGGGCCGATATCCCCGGCCGTCCAGTGAGGGCGGCAGACGGACACGTAGCGGCCCTCGCCGCCGATCTCGACCACTTCGCCGGAGCGCACGGCCTCGCCGTTGCGGTCGTATTTCAGGATCATCGTGGCCTTGCGGCCGCAATGGCAGAGCTGCTTGATCTCCTGGAAATCGTCCGCGAGGGCCATGAGGGCCACGATCGCGTCGCTGAACAAGGTGCCGTAGACGTTGTTCTTGAGCCCGTAGGCCATGACGGGGATCTTCAGCTCGTCGACGATCCAGGCCAGCTGGCGGATCTGGTCCGCCGTCATGAACTGGACCTCGTCGATGAGCACCGCCGTCACCGGCCGCCTGGCATGCTCCGCCGCCACGAGGGCGCCGATGGCCTCGTCCTTGCGCAAGGGAGTCGCGTCGGCCTCGAGTCCGAGGCGCGACTTGACCTTGCCGATGCCGAACCGGTCGTCGATCACGCTCGTGAACAGCAGCACGTGGCCGCCGTTCTCGATGTAATTGTAGCGGACCTGCAGGAGATGGGTGGTCTTGCCTGCGTTCATCACCGAGTAGAGGAAGTGGAGCTTTGCCATCCGGCGATCCTACATGTGGATCGCGCGCTTTTCGACCGCGAGGGCGGCTTCCTTCACAGCTTCCGCGAGGGTCGGATGCGCGTGGCAGGTGCGGGCCATGTCCTCGGAGGATCCCCCGAACTCCATGGTGATCGCCGCCTCGTGGATGAGGTTGCCGGCCTCCGGACCGATGATGTGGACGCCGAGCACCTTGTCGGTGGTCGCATCGGCCAGGATCTTCACGAAGCCGTCCGTGGTGCGGTTCACCTTGGCGCGGCCATTGGCCGTGAACGGGAACTTACCGACGTTGTAGGCGGTTCCGGCGCTCTTGAGCTCCTCCTCGGTCTTGCCGATGGAGGCGACCTCGGGGAACGTGTAGACGACGCTCGGAATCACGTCGTAGTTCACGTGGCCCGCCTTGCCGGCGATGGTTTCCGCAACGGCAACACCCTCGTCCTCGGCCTTGTGGGCGAGCATGGGTCCGGCGATCACGTCGCCGATGGCGTAGATGCCGGTCACGTTGGTGGAGAAATGCGCGTCCGTCTGGATGCGGCCGCGATTGTCGAGCTGGACGCCCACGTGATCGAGGCCGAGCCCCTGGGTGTAGGGCAGGCGGCCGATGGCGACCAGCACCACGTCGGCCTCGAGGGTCTCAGGCGCGCCGCCCGCGGCGGGCTCGAAGGTGAGCGTCACACCGCTGCCGGCCTTCTCCACCTTGGTCACCTTGGAGCCGAGCTTGAACTGGAAGCCCTGCTTGGTGAGGATGCGCTGGAAGTTCTTGGCGACCTCGCCGTCCATGCCGGGCAGGATGCGGTCGAGATACTCCACCACGGTGACCTCGGAGCCCAGGCGGCGCCACACGGAGCCGAGTTCGAGGCCGATCACGCCGGCGCCGATGACCACGAGGCGCTTCGGAACGCTCTCGAGCTCCAGCGCGCCCGTGGAGGAGACCACGACCTTCTCGTCGATCTCGATGCCCGGCAGGCGCGTCACGTCGGAGCCCGTCGCGATGATGATGTTCTTCGTCTCGAGCATCTGGTTCGAGCCGTCCTCCGACGTCACCTCGACCTGGCCCGGGGCCGCGATGCGGGCGGTGCCGATGAAGACGTCGATCTTGTTCTTCTTGAGCAGGAACTCGACGCCCTTGGTGTTGCCGTCGACGCCCTCCTGCTTGAAGGACTGCATGGTCTTGAGGTCGAGGGTCGGAGCGGACACGCCGATGCCGAGCCCGGCGAAGTGATCGCGCGCCTCCTCGAACATGTGCGAGGCGTGCAGCAGGGCCTTGGACGGGATGCAGCCCACGTTGAGGCAGGTGCCGCCATGGGTCTTGCGCTTCTCGACGACGGCGGTCTTGAGGCCGAGCTGCGCGGCCCGGATGGCGGCCACGTAGCCGCCGGGGCCGGTGCCGATGACGATGACATCGTAGGACATTGCTTGTCTCCACTTAACGGCATGCCCGGACATGATCCGGGCATCCACGTCTTGTTGTGCATTTGATCGCCTGGATGGCCGGGCGAGCCCCGGCCATGACGCTACGGATCGTGGTTCTTAGAGCATCGTGCGGAAAAGTGGATCCGGTTTTCCGCTCTCGACGATGCTCTCATCCAAAGAGAATGCATCGGATCCGATCCCAAAAGTGGAGTCCACTTTTGGGTCCGCTGCTTTAGAGGTCGAGAACGAGGCGCGCCGGATCTTCCAGCGCATCCTTGACCCGCACGAGGAAGGTCACCGCTTCCTTGCCGTCGACGATGCGGTGATCGTAGGAGAGCGCGAGATACATCATCGGGCGCACGACGATCTGGCCGTTGCGGACGACCGGGCGCTCCTCGATGCGGTGCATGCCGAGAATGCCCGATTGCGGCGCGTTGAGGATCGGGGTCGACATGAGCGAGCCGTAGATGCCGCCGTTGGTGATCGTGAAGGTGCCGCCCTGCATCTCGTCGATGGAGAGCTTGCCGTCGCGGGCGCGGCGGCCGAAATCGGCGATCTTCTTCTCGATGCCGGCGACCGACAGGTCGTCCGCGTCGCGCACCACCGGAACCACCAGGCCCTTCTCGGTGCCGACCGCGATGCCGATGTGATAGTAGTTCTTGTAGACGAGATCCTGCCCGTCGATCTCGGCGTTGACGGCCGGAACGTCCTTGAGGGCCTGGATCACCGCCTTGGTGAAGAAGCCCATGAAGCCGAGCTTGGTGCCGTGCTTCTTCTCGAACACGTCCTTGTACTGGCTGCGCAGGTTCATCACCGCGCTCATGTCCACGTCGTTGAACGTGGTCAGCATGGCGGCGGTGTTCTGGGCGTCCTTGAGGCGGCGCGCGATGGTCTGGCGCAGCTTCGTCATCTTGACGCGCTCTTCGCGCTCGGCATCGACCGGGGCCGAGGGGGCGCGGACCTGGACCGGAGCCGCCGGCGCGGGCGCCGCAGCGCCGCCGGTGGCGATGGCCGCGAGCATGTCGCCCTTGGTCACGCGGCCATCCTTGCCGGTGCCAGGCACGCCCGCCGGGCTGACGCCGCTTTCGGCCGCGAGACGGGCCACGGCCGGTCCGTTGTCCCTGGATGCGCCGGCGGGAGCAGCCGCCGGAGTCGGGGCAGGCGCCGGAGCAGCCTTGGGCGCCTCCGCCTTCGGGGCAGCGGCAGGAGCCGTCGCAGGAGCCGTCGCAGGAGCCGCCGCGGCCGCGCCACCCTCCACGATGGAGCCGAGCACCGCGCCGGGGCTGACCGTCTCGCCGTCCTTGGCCACGATGTCGCCAAGCGTCCCGCTCGCGGGAGCGTTGACCTCGAGCGTCACCTTGTCGGTCTCGAGCTCGAGCACGGGCTCGTCGGCCTTCACGGGATCGCCGGGCTTCTTGAACCAGCGGCCGATGGTGGCCTCTGACACGGATTCGCCAAGAGTGGGTACGCGGATTTCAGTTGCCATGGATTACGCCTTAGGGACGGCCCCTCACTGAGGGTTCGGTTGATGGGTCGTCCGCAGGATGGCCTGCGGGACCGGGTGAATGTCATATCGGAAGCCGCCGCCGGCGGCGATCACGGGGTCGTCGTTCGCGATGGCGGCGGCCGCGTCGGCGTCCTTCGCATCGATGATGGCGACGCCCCAGATCCCGGCCGGATCGAGCACGGGCCCGACGACCAGGGCGACGCCCCGGTCGGCGAGATCCTGCCAATACCCCGCGTGCTTCTGCATCAGCTCCGCCTCGGACGGCGTCATGTCGCCCGGAAAGGTGGGCCGCGGAGGCAGAAGCTTGCAGAGGTGGATCGGCACGGGTCGGGTCTCCGGTCGCTTCAGGCCGCGTAGGCCTCGTCGAGGAAGGCCTGCAGCTGGGCGGTGTGCTTGGACATGAGGCCCGTCGCCGTGGCCGCGGAGGCGGGACGTCCCACGTAGCGGGGGCGGTCCACCTTCGAGCCGGCCGTCTTGAGCACCCATTCGAGATAGGGCTCGACGAAGGTCCAGGAGCCCATGTTCTTGGGCTCTTCCTGACACCACACCACGTCGGCCTTCTTGAAGCGGGAGAGCTCGGCCGCCACGGACTTGGCCGGGAACGGATAGAGCTGCTCGACGCGCAGCAGGTAGACGTCGTCGATGCCTCGCTTCTCGCGCTCCTCGAGCAGGTCGTAATAGACCTTGCCGGTGCAGATCACCACGCGACGGATCTTGTCGTCCTTCACCAGCTTGATGCCCTCGCGCCCGAGCTGCGCGTCGTCCCGCAGCACGCGGTGGAAGGAGGTTCCCTCCGAGATGTCCGCGAGGCTCGACGTGCAGCGCTTGTGGCGCAGCAGGGACTTCGGCGTCATTAGGATCAGCGGCTTGCGGAAGTCGCGCTTGAGCTGCCGGCGCAGGATGTGGAAGTAGTTCGACGGGGTCGAGCAGTATCCGACCTGCATGTTGTCCTCGGCGCACATCTGCAGCCAGCGCTCGAGGCGGGCGGAGGAATGCTCCGGTCCCTGGCCCTCGTAGCCGTGCGGCAGCAGGCACACCAGGCCGGACATGCGCAGCCACTTGCGCTCGCCCGAGGAGATGAACTGGTCGAACACCACCTGCGCGCCGTTGGCGAAGTCGCCGAACTGGGCCTCCCAGAGGGTCAGCGCGTTGGGTTCCGAGAGGGTGTAGCCGTACTCGAAGCCGAGCACCGCCTCTTCCGAGAGCATCGAGTTGATGACCTCGTAGCGGGCCTGGTTTTCGCTGATGTGGTTGAGGTTGGTGTAGCGCTCCTCGTTCTCCTGGTCGGTGAGGACCGAGTGGCGCTGCGAGAAGGTGCCGCGCTCCACGTCCTGGCCGGAGAGGCGGACGCGATGGCCTTCGAGCAGGAGCGAGCCGAAGGCGAGCGCCTCGGCCATGGCCCAGTCGAGCCCCTCGCCCGTCTCCATCATCTTCTTCCGGTTGTCGAGGAAGCGCTGGATCGTGCGATGGAGGTGGAAGCCTTCCGGAATCGTGGTGAGCGCCTTGCCGATCTGCTGCAGGGTCTCGGCCGACACGCCGGTCTGGCCGCGGCGCGGATCGTCCTGATCCTCACGCACCGCCTTGAGGCCGGACCAGCGGCCGTCGAGCCAGTCGGCCTTGTTGGGCTTGTAGTTGGCCGCGATCTCGAACTCGGCGTCGAGCTTCGAGCGCCAGCTCGACTTCATCTCCTCGACCTCGGCCTCGGTGACAACGCCCTCGGCGACGAGCTTCTTGGAATAGAGCTCGACGATCGCCGGATGCGACCGGATCTTGCGGTACATGAGCGGCTGGGTGAAGGCCGGCTCGTCGCCCTCGTTGTGGCCGAAGCGGCGGTAGCAGAACATGTCGATGACGACAGGCTTCTGGAAGCGCTGACGATACTCCGCCGCCACCTTGGCGGCGAACACCACGGCCTCCGGGTCGTCGCCGTTCACGTGGAAGATCGGCGCCTCGACCATCTTGGCCACGTCCGACGGATAGGGCGAGGAGCGCGAGAAGCGCGGATCGGTGGTGAAGCCGATCTGGTTGTTGATGATGAAATGGATCGAGCCGCCGGTGCGGTGGCCGCGCAGGCCCGACAGTCCCAGGCACTCCGCCACCACGCCCTGGCCGGCGAAGGCCGCGTCGCCGTGGATCAGGAGCGGCATCACGGCGCCGCGGTTCTCCGGCGTGCAGCCGTGCTGGTCCTGCTTGGCGCGGACCTTGCCGAGCACCACGGGATCGACGATCTCGAGGTGGGACGGGTTGGCGGTCAGCGACAGGTGGACGTTGTTGCCGTCGAAGGTGCGGTCGGAGGAAGCGCCGAGATGGTACTTCACGTCGCCCGAGCCTTCCACGTCGTCGGGCGCGAAGGAGCCGCCCTTGAACTCGTGGAACAAGGCCCGGTGCGGCTTGCCCATCACCTGGGTGAGCACGTTGAGACGGCCGCGATGGGCCATGCCGAGCACGATCTCCTGCACGCCGAGATTGCCGCCGCGCTTGATGATCTGCTCGAGAGCCGGGATGAGCGACTCGCCGCCGTCGAGACCGAAGCGCTTGGTGCCGGTGTAGCGGACGTCCAGGAACTTCTCGAAGCCTTCCGCCTCGACCAGCTTGTTGAGGATCGCGCGCTTGCCTTCCTTGGTGAAGGTGATCTCCTTGTCGGGACCCTCGATGCGCTCCTGGATCCAGGCCTTCTCGACCGGATCGGAAATGTGCATGAACTCGACGCCGAGCGTCTGGCAATAGGTGCGCTCCAGGATCGCCACGATCTCGCGGATCGTGCCGAACTCGAGGCCGAGCACGTTGTCGAGGAAGATCTTGCGGTCCCAGTCGGCCTCCGTGAACCCGTAATGGGACGGGTGCAGCTCCTGGTCGTTCGGACGGGGATTGATGTCGAGCGGATCGAGCTTCGCATGCAGGTGGCCGCGCACGCGGTAGGCGCGGATCAGCATGATGGCGCGGATGGAATCGCGGGTCGCCTGCTGCACGTCGATCTGGCTGATCTCGACGCCCTTGGCTTCCGCCTTCGCCTTGATCTTGTCGCCGACCGCCTTCTCGACCTGGGCCCAGTTGCCATCGAGGGCGGAAACGAGCTCGCCGTTGGCGTGGATCGGCCAGTTGGGCTTCTCCCAGGACGGGCCGTTGGCCGCCTTCTCGACAGCCTGCTTGTCGTCCTTCAGGGCGCCGAAGAACGCCTGCCACTCGGCATCGACCGAGGAGGGATCCTTCTCGTAGCGGGCCTGAAGATCCTCGATGTAGGACGCGTTCGCCCCGAAGAGGAAAGCGGTGTTCAGGAAGTTCTGGTTGGCGTCTTGGCGAGCCATAATCTTATTCCTCAAGCAACGTGTGACAGAGGCGAGTGATCGTCTGAGCGGCGCCTGTACAACCCTGTCGTTACAGGCATCCAGCTCGCGCCCTCATCCCACGAGTTCTCAATAACTTGCTCGTATTCGTGAGGGCTGCGGATCGTGATCGTATGGCGCGCCAAGGCGCGCGATGATTTGCGGATAACCGAGAGCGTGTTCCCGTCCCACGCTCCCCCGGCCGGGTCTGCGGGTGCAAAACCCAGATTGTCGAACCAGAAGAGCCTGTACTCGTTCCGGTCTAAATCAAACGTGAACAGGCCTTTGGCGCGGAAGGTTTCCTGACCGTCACGTTCCTGGCGGTAATCTTGCTCCAGAAAAAAGCTGCCGAGGACCGGCTTCGCGGTGACGAAGCTCCGAGCCTTGCCGCCGGGCATCCATGGCGTGTCCGCAACCACCTCCTCACCCATCCACGCGCCGGCGAGCGCGTGAAGCCTGTTGTGGTGAGGAGTGGGTTGCGGTGCCATGGGCTTTCTCGAGCTGTCTCGCGCGTTTGGGCTTAGTTCCCCTTGAGAACCTCGACCAGGGTCTTGCCGAGGCGAGCCGGCGACGGGGACACGCGGATCCCCGCGGCCTCCATGGCGGCGATCTTGTCCTCGGCGCCGCCCTTGCCGCCCGAGATGATCGCGCCGGCATGGCCCATGCGGCGTCCGGGAGGGGCCGTGCGGCCCGCGATGAACCCGACCATCGGCTTCTTGCGGCCCTTCTTGGCCTCGCGGGCGATGAACTCGGCCGCCTCTTCCTCGGCCGAGCCGCCGATCTCGCCGATCATGACGATCGACTCGGTCTTGGGATCGGACAGGAACATGTCGAGCATCTCGATGAACTCGGTGCCCTTCACCGGGTCGCCGCCGATGCCGACCGCGGTGGTCTGGCCGAGGCCTTCATTGGTGGTCTGGAACACGGCCTCGTAGGTGAGGGTGCCGGAGCGCGACACGATGCCGACGGAGCCGGGCTTGAAGATGTTGGCCGGCATGATGCCGATCTTCGACTCGCCGGCCGTCACGATGCCCGGGCAGTTCGGCCCGATGAGGCGCGACTTGGAGCCTTCGAGGGCGCGCTTCACGCGCACCATGTCGAGCACCGGGATGCCTTCCGTGATGCAGACGATGAGCGGGATCTCGGCCTGGATCGCCTCGCAGATGGCGTCCGCCGCGCCCGGCGGCGGGACGTACACCACCGAGGCGTCGGCGCCGGTCTTCTCGCGCGCTTCCATGACCGTGTCGAACACGGGCAGGTTCAGGTGCGTCGAGCCGCCTTTGCCCGGCGAGGTGCCGCCGACCATCTTGGTCCCGTAGGCAATGGCCTGCTCGGAGTGGAAGGTCCCGTTCTTGCCGGTGAAGCCCTGGCAGATGACCTTGGTGTTCTTGTCGATGAGGATGGACATCAGCTCGAAACCTTACTTTCCGCCGCGCACGGCGTTCACGATCTTCTGGGCGGCGTCGTCGAGGTCGTCCGCCGGGATCACATTGAGGCCGGATTCGCGGATGATCTGCTTGCCCTCTTCCACGTTCGTGCCCTCGAGGCGCACCACCAGGGGAACCTGCAGGCCGACGGTCTTCACGGCGGCGATGACGCCGCGGGCGATGACGTCGCACTTCATGATGCCGCCGAAGATGTTGACCAGGATGCCCTTCACGTTCGGATCGGCCGTGATGATCTTGAACGCCGCCGTCACCTTCTCCTCGGACGCGCCGCCGCCGACATCGAGGAAGTTCGCCGGCTCCTCGCCGTAGAGCTTGATGATGTCGAGGGTCGCCATGGCGAGGCCGGCGCCGTTGACCATGCAGCCGATCGTGCCGTCGAGCGCGATATAGGCGAGGTCGAACTTGGAGGCCTCGATCTCCTTCTCGTCCTCTTCCGTGAGGTCGCGCAGCTCCATCACCTCGGGGTGACGGTAGAGGGCGTTCGAATCGAACGAGATCTTGGCGTCCAGGCACTTGAGGTGCTGGTCCTTGGTGACGATCAGCGGGTTGATCTCCAGCATCTCCATGTCCTTCGCGATGAAGGCCTTGTAGAGCTTGGTCACCAGGTCCTCGGCTTCCTTGGCGAGCGACCCCTTGAGGCCGAGCGCCTTGGCGACCGTGCGGCCGTGATGGGGCATCACGCCGGTGGCCGGATCGACCGAGAAGGTCAGGATCTTCTCAGGGGTGTCGTGGGCAACCTGCTCGATGTCCATGCCGCCTTCGGTCGAGACGACGAAAGCGACCTGGCCGGTGGCGCGGTCGACGAGCATCGACAGGTAGAGTTCGGTCTCGATGTCGGAGCCGTCCTCGATATAGAGGCGGTTGACCTGCTTGCCGGCCTCGCCGGTCTGCACGGTGACGAGCGTGTTGCCGAGCATCTGCTGGGCGAACTGCTTCACCTCGTCGACGGACTTGGCGAGGCGCACGCCGCCCTTCTCGCCGGCGGCGGCTTCCTTGAACTTGCCCTTGCCGCGGCCGCCCGCATGGATCTGGGACTTCACGACCCAGAGCGGACCGCCGAGCTCCTTGGCCGCAGCCTCGGCCTCGTCGGCCGAGAAGATCGCCTTGCCGCGGGAGACGGGCAGGCCGAATTCCTTCAGGACTGCCTTGCCTTGATATTCATGGATGTTCATTCGTTACTCTCCGCATCAGCGGTTGAAGGCGCACGGGCCGGGTCTGCGCCCGGCCCCGACGTCCTTGAGGAATCTTAGGCGAGAGCCGAGTTGATCTGCTTGCAGGCGTCGACCAGTCCCTGCACCGACGCGACGGACTTCTCGAACATGGCCTTCTCGTCGGCCGAGAACGCGACCTCGACGATGCGCTCGACGCCGTTCTCGCCGATCACGATCGGCACGCCCACGAACATGTCCTTCACGCCGTACTGGCCGTTGAGATAGGCCGCGCAGGGCAGGACTCGCTTCTTGTCCTTGAGATAGCTCTCGGCCATGGCGATCGCCGAGGCGGCGGGCGCGTAGAAGGCGGAGCCGGTCTTGAGCAGGTTGACGATCTCGCCGCCGCCCTTGCGGGTGCGCTCGACCATGGCGTCGAGCTTCTCCTGGGAGGTCCAGCCCATCTTCACCAGGTCGGGCAGCGGGACGCCGGCGACCGTGGAGTAGCGCACCAGCGGCACCATGTCGTCGCCGTGGCCGCCGAGCACGAAGGCGGTCACGTCCTCGACCGACACGTTGAACTCTTCGGCCAGGAAGTGGCGGAAGCGGGCCGAGTCCAGCACGCCGGCCATGCCGACGATCTTCTCAGGGCGCAGGCCGGAGAACTTCTGGAGCGCCCACACCATGGCGTCGAGCGGGTTGGTGATGCAGATGACGAAGGCGTTCGGGGCATATTGCTTGATGCCGCCTCCGACCGCTTCCATGACCTTCAGGTTGATGCCGATCAGGTCGTCGCGGCTCATGCCGGGCTTGCGCGGGACGCCGGCCGTCACGATGATCACGTCGGCGCCTTCGATGGCCGCGTAGTCGTTGGCGCCCTTGTACTTGGCGTCGAACCCGTCGACCGGCGCGGATTCGGCGATGTCGAGACCTTTGCCCTGGGGAATGCCTTCCGCGATGTCGAAGAGAACGACGTCGCCGAGTTCCTTCAAGCCGACGAGATGGGCGAGCGTTCCGCCGATCTGGCCTGCACCGATGAGCGCGATCTTTTTCCGGGCCATGGTCTGTCCTTGGGTTTTTGGCATGAGCCGTTTTGAGGTGGCGCTGTTTGCCATGAGAGATGGTCCGTCATCAAGCGAGCAAAAGGTTAACGGGTGGGGCTTTGAGCCCCGAGAAAAGTCTCGGCAAGCTTAACGGTTCGAAAAGTCTTCGCGATTACAGGATCTTGACTGTTCGACAGGGGCCAGAATTTTCCTGTTACATTTTTTGAAAATTGTAACTGACGTTACACGCTACCGTTCGCCAGGGCTCTCAGAACGACCCGGATCATGGTGGCGAGCCGCTGGTCGAGGATGTCCTGCGGCACCTCCGCGTCGAGCCGGACCGTAAGCGGATTGATGAAGCGGTAGACGGAATCCGTCACGAAGGAATGGGCCTTCTCCCGATCCCGGGGGTCGAACTTGCCCGTCGTAATCCCCTCGTCCAGCACCCGGTCGATCAGGACGCGCATGCGGGACCGGTGCTTGCGGATGAGGGGACGGGCCGTCTCGGTGGCCGTGCAATAGACGTCGAAGAGATGCCGGTCGTCCTTCAGGAGGTCGCGGTGGATCCGGGCCCAGGCCTGGATCAGGCGCTCCAGCTTGTCGTCGGCGGGATCCGGAGAATCCGCGATGTCCGCGATGGTCGCCTCCATCCGCCGCAGCCATTGCCCGGCCACCGCGTCGATGAGCGCCGCCTTGCTGGCGAAGTAGCGATAGACATTGGCATGGGTCATGCCCGCCGCGTCCGCGATGCCGACCACCGTGACGTGCCTGGGGCCATGCTCCCTGAGCTGATGGGCCGCGATGGCGAGAAGACGGGTGTCGGCGGGGGCGGTATCGGCCGGCCGCACGGCTGCGCCGGAGGGCCGCTTCATGTCTCGGCGAGCCCCGTGGTGTTGCCGGAGGCTTGCGAGTCCGAGCGGCCATGCGGCAGGGACAGGTATTCCTCCGAGCGCATTTCGATGAGCCGGGACACGGTGCGGTCGAACTCGAAGGCCTCGCGCCCGCTATCGGCATGATAGAGCGCGTCCACCTCGGCTTCGGCCGAGGCCAGGAGCTTCACATGGGCATCGTAGAGGGCGTCGACGAGCAGAATGAAGCGCTTCGCCTCGTTGCGGCGCTCCAAGGTCATGGTCGGGATGTTCTCGAGAATGACCGTGTGGAATGCCTCGGCCAGAGCGAGGTAATCGGCGGCGCCCAGGGGCTTGGAGCAGAGATCCCCGAAGGCGAAGCGCGCCACGCCGCCGGCGGCCTGCGGCACCTCCACGGGGTGCCCCTTGACGGTCATCGTCAGGGGCTTGCCCTGCTCGCGTCCGGTCAGGCTCTTGAACGCCCGGGTCAGGGCCGCATGGGCGTGCTCGTCGGCGGGCGTATAGAAGACCGGGCTGCCGGCGAGCTTCTCAAGCCGGAAATCGGTGCGGGATTCGAGCTTCACCACGGCCATCCGCTCCTGCAACAGCCCGATGAAGGGCAGGAAAAGCGAGCGGTTGAGGCCGCCCTCGTAAAGCCGGTCGGGCTCCACGTTGGAGGTGGCCACCACCACGACGCCCCGGGCGAACAGGGCCGTGAACAAGCGTCCCAGGATCATGGCGTCGGCGATGTCCGTGACGGTGAACTCGTCGAAGCACAGCACCCAGGCCTCGTCGGCCAGAGCCTCCGCCACGGGACCGATGGGATCGTCCCCCGAGACCTGGCCGGTTTTCAGCTTCTGACGGTACTCATGGATGCGCCCGTGCACATCGGCCATGAAGGCGTGGAAGTGGACCCGGCGCTTGCGGCGGACCGGCAGCGCCTCGAAGAACAGGTCCATCAGCATGGTCTTGCCGCGTCCGACGGAACCCCAGACATAGAGCCCCTTCGTGGGCGCGCTGCTCTTCTGGCCGAAGAGCCAGCCGAGCGCGCTGGGCTTGCGGGCGAGGCGGTGGCTGGCGAGGCTCTCGGCCAGCGCCTGGAGCCGCTTGAGCAGGGCCACCTGGGCCGGATCGCGCTCAATCGCGCCCGACGTGACCAGGGCATTGTAGCGGGCCGTGATGGATTGAGGCGAGGAGAAGGAGGTGTCGTTCACGGGATGACCGATACCCCTCCCGGCCTTGCAGCGCAAACGTCTTCGGGCGGGCTTGTGCGAAAAGTCGGCCTGCCGTCGTCACCGGCCTCGTGCCGGTGATCCCGATCGGGAGAAGCGCGGCGCCTGACCGGATTGGGGTGGCCGGGACAGGCCCGGCCATGACGTCGCAGGATCATCCGCCAAGGGCGGGTCGGCTTTGCCGACCGATCAGCGCGTGAGGGAGAGCGGCGCGCCGGACTTGGCGAGGACGCCGCTAAGGGACGAGGACGAGCCGCGCAGGCGCGCCGCCACCGAGCCGCCGGTCTGGTAGAGATAGACCTCCCCGTCGCGGTAGTCCCAGGCATTGACCTTGGACAGGTCCTGGTTCGAGCAGCCGGAGGCCGAGGCCCGGTAGAGGTCGAGGGCGGGCGAGCTCGACAGCTGGACCCGGCACGAGCCGCCGGAGGTCTGGACGCTCCAGTTGCCCACCATCGCGGTGCGGCTCGCGGGAGCCGCCGCGGGCGCGGGAGCCGGCGACCCGATGGTCGGCGGCGGGGGCGCGGGCGGCAGGCCGGCGATGTCGGTGCCGCCGGGGGGAGGAGCCGTCATGTCGGGCACGACCGGGGCGCCGGCGAGCGGCGGCAGCGGCGCCGCCTCCACGGGGCCCGACGGCACGGCCTCGACGGGCGGGACCTCGGTGATCGGCGCCGCCGCGCTGCGGCTCGGCGGCCCGCCGAGCCGGGTCGAGGAGCACGCGCCGAGCGCCAGGGCGGAGCACATCACAGCAGTCGTCAGCCAAAGAGGCTTCGTCATCTTGGTCCTCGCATGCGTGGCCGTCTCTTCGGACGGTGTGTGCGGCCCAGGCTAGGGTAAGGAATATGAACCCAGGCCAACAGGGTTCCGGCTTCGACATATGGGATCGGCAGACACAAAAAAAGGCGCCTGAGGCGCCTTTTCGCGAAGTTGTTGCAAGGAAGCGTCATTACCGCAGCGTCATACGACCCGCGCGATCATCATCTTCTTAACCTCGGCGATGGCCTTGGCCGGGTTCAGGCCCTTGGGGCAGGTATTGGCGCAGTTCATGATCGTGTGGCAGCGATAGAGCCGGAACGGATCGTGCAGGTTGTCGAGCCGGTCGCCGGTGTTCTCGTCGCGGCTGTCGATCAGCCAGCGATAGGCCTGGAGCAGGGCCGCCGGTCCCAGGAACCGGTCGCCGTTCCACCAGTAGCTCGGGCAGGAGGTGGTGCAGCAGGCGCAGAGAATGCACTCGTAGAGCCCGTCGAGCTTGGAGCGCTCCTCCGGCGTCTGGCGCCACTCGGTCTCGGGCGCGGGCGTCTCGGTCTGGAGCCAGGGCTCGACCGAGGCGTGCTGGGCGAAGAAGCTCGTCAGGTCAGGCACCAGATCCTTGAGGACCGGCATGTGCGGCAGCGGGTAGATCTTAATGGAATCCGACCCGCAATCGTCGATGCCGAGCGTACAGGCGAGCGTGTTGCCGCCCATGATGTTCATGGCGCAGGAGCCGCAGATGCCCTCGCGGCACGAGCGGCGGAAGACCAGGGTCGAATCGACGTTGTTCTTGATCCACAGGAGCGCGTCGAGAACCATCGGGCCGCAATCGTCCCGGTCGACGTAATAGGTGTCGATGCGCGGGTTCTGCCCGTCGTCCGGGTTCCAGCGGTAGATGC
>NZ_JAMXFI010000085.1:0-33209 GCF_025460875.1 Microvirga yunnanensis | reverse complement strand
GCAGCCTGGAATTCTCCAAGCTCCTGGTGGAGAAGGCCGACGTGGCGGTGGCGCCCGGGATCGGCTTCGGCGAGCACGGCGACGATTACGTGCGCATCGCTCTCGTGGAGAACGAGCAGCGCATCCGCCAGGCGGCGCGCAACATCCGCCGGTTCTTCGACCATGCCGACCAGACACTCCACAACGTGGTGCCCCGATCAGCACCGGCAACGTAGGCTCACCAATCTCATACCCCACTTGGGCTGAGGGAACCCAACGAGCATTAGGGAGCGGTTGCGCTGCCCTGCTGAACCAGGAAGGCATCTCTGCCGTGCAGGATTACATCCGTAAGATCTTGACCGCTCGGGTCTATGACGTCGCGATCGAGAGCCCGCTTGATCCCATGCCGCGTCTGTCTCAGCGCCTGGGAAATCCTGTTCGGCTCAAGCGCGAGGATCTCCAGCCGGTGTTCTCGTTCAAGCTGCGTGGCGCCTATGCCAAGATGGTTGGGCTATCGCGCGAGGCGCTTGAGCGGGGAGTGATCTGCGCCTCGGCCGGCAATCACGCCCAGGGCGTGGCGGTTGCGGCTAAGAAGCTCGGTGCCAAGGCCACCATTGTGATGCCGCGCACCACACCGACGATCAAGGTCCAGGCGGTGAAAGGGCAGGGTGGTCGCGTGGTCCTGCACGGCGAGAGCTTCGATGAGGCCTATACCCACGCCCGTCAACTTGAGGAGGAGAAGGGCCTCACCTTCATCCATCCTTATGACGATCCGGACGTGATTGCTGGACAGGGCACTGTCGGCATGGAGATCCTGCGTCAGCATCCCGATCCGCTTGAGGCTGTGTTCGTGCCCATCGGAGGAGGTGGACTGGCTGCAGGAGTAGCCGTCTATGCCAAGTTCCTGCGGCCTCAGGTCAAGGTGATAGGCGTTGAACCGGAGGACGCCGCCAGCATGGCAGCTGCCCTTGCCGCAGGGGATAGAGTCATCCTGAACCAAGTGGGGCTGTTTGCCGACGGTGTCGCCGTGCGTCAAGCCGGTGAGGAGACCTTCCGGCTCTGTCGGGAGCTGCTCGATGAGGTGATCACCGTCAGCTCGGACGAGATCTGTGCGGCCGTGAAGGACATCTTCGAGGACACGCGTGCAATCGCCGAGCCATCCGGAGCCGTGAGTCTTGCCGGCCTGAAGAAGTACGTGGAGCGGGAAGGATCACGACCACACGGACTGGTGGCGATCAACAGCGGCGCCAACATGAACTTCGACCGGCTCCGGCACATCGCCGAGCGGGCCGAGATCGGCGAGCACCGGGAAGCCCTGCTGGCAGTGACCATCCCGGAGCAACCGGGAAGTTATCGTCGCTTCATCCAGCTGATGGGCAAGCGCTCCATCACTGAGTTCAACTATCGCTACTCTGATCCACGGGAAGCTCAGATCTTCGTTGGCGTGCAACTCTCGGAAGGCGACCTGGAAAAGCGCCAGATCATCGCCATGCTGCGGGAGCAGGGCTATCAAGTGCTGGACATGAGCGACAATGAGATGGCCAAACTGCACGTACGCTACATGGTCGGCGGACAAGCGTCTGGCCTTCAGGATGAGCTGATCTTCCGCTTCCAGTTCCCGGAACGGCCCGGAGCCCTTCTGAAGTTCCTCAATGGGCTATCCGGCAGCTGGAACATCTCGCTGTTCCACTACCGCAACCATGGTGCCGATTACGGCCGGGTGCTGGCCGGTATCCAGGTTCCCACTGCGGAGCGAGCGCAGCTCAAGCGCAGTCTGGATGAGCTTGGATACCCATACTGGGACGAGAGCGACAATCCAGCGTATTGCTCCTTCCTGAACCGTGGCGCCGCGGGTGCAGCCACCCGGAACTAAGGCTCCACTGCCCCCGCGCTCCTTCTCGGCTCCGGGATTGAGCTGGAAAGCGCTTTTCGGAAAGTTTCGGCAATCGGTCAGGTCTTATGAGGTAGCGTCGCTCTGGATGAAGCAGCTTTGTTAGTCGTAAGGGTAATAACAACACGGCCGTCCTTTGAACGCTCCAAACTGACTGGTTGATCCTCGTCGTCGGGAAGGTCTCTTTCCCTAAGATTATCGATTGAGGTCAGCGTGCGAGGCTGGCGGCTGGCTTGATCTTCCGCGTCCGCTTGCCACTCCTGGACTGAGAACTCAGACACAAGGGGAGGGCGAGTTGCATCTTGCCTCGCACAGGGGCTTCCGCAAGCCCAGCCCGCGTGAGCCATTGCTGGAAATGAAGGTTTGCGGCCCGTTGAGCCCTGCTCTGCGTATCCTCGATGCCATGCAATTGAACTCCAGCTGAGGCCGGAACATCGTTGAGGTACCAACGGAAGCGGCCTTGATCGCTTCCGTTCGAAACACGATACACCCGCGCAAACACATGAAGGTGCAGACTGCCCACCACATCATCAGGGCTGTTGTCGTCAGGAATGGTTGGCTTCCACCGCAGTGCCATCTCTCACCCTTCTCGGCGCCAGCTCTGACTACGCTGTAAGGGCTAAGAAGGTGTTATCGAGGTCGTAGACTCGTCTGCAGGCACAATAAAACTGGAACAGCCACCAGCAGGCTCAACGGCGTCGGCGCTCTCAGACCAGCCGCAGGCGCTCTGCATTGGCTTGGACGCGCCGTCGATAGCCGTTCACCACTTTATGAGCCGATCCACCTGCCGCAACTGTCATGGTGGCCTCCATGAAGGCGAGCATCTTCTCTGACATCATCAGCTGCGCTTCAGCAGGAGTGCTCTGACCCATGGCGATCTGCGCCATACGCAGGCCTATGACGCTCTGGGCTTCCAAGCCGAGAAGAGTTGTATCGATGGTCAGCTTCATCCAAGCCTCTATCATCGCATTATCTCCCAACTGACGGCTTAGTGAGCCAGCCATGAGGCTGGGCAGGTGAAGACGCTTGAACGCATCGGGACGGCTTGAACACCGCCACAAACGAAAAAGAACACCCAACGTGAGCCGGGTGTTCTGAACAAGCCGAAAGCGCCTGTCGTTACTTCGCGCGCGCTGTGGACTTCGCGGGAGCGAAGGTCGACTGCGCAGCGGAACGAAGGGCATTGAATGGCGCAAGGCTGTCCTGAGCCAGCTTCGCGTAGAGTTCACCGACCTTGGTCGATTGGGCAACGAAGCCCTCGTAGGCGCTCTTCACGTAGTCGGTCTGGATCTCGATTGCCTGATCGAGCGACCTGACACCCAGGAACTTCTGGAAAGTGGCGGCGCTCTGCTCGAACGACTTCTTGGCGTAGTCGGTCGTCTCGACGGCGATGGCCTTCGTGCCGGTGGAGGCGACATCAAATGCCTTCACGGTGGCATCGAAATTGTCCCTGCCGAACTTCTGAACGGCATCGATCTGCTGGTTCATGGGAGTCTCCAAAGCTGGGCGCGTTCGGCACCCATCACGTTAGCCGCGTCACAGTCCGGCTATGGGCTTATTGTGCATTGCACAATGAAAGTCAAGAGGGAAATTGTGCGCTGCAAAATAGGCCAGCACGAGTTGAAACCCGTGCCCTTGTGAGATCTGCGGCCAAGATGCCGCAACGTGTCCCTTGGATCCAATTGCACTGTTGCCCAGTTATGCTGCGGTGCGGTATGGATCTTGGTGCCTTACGGCTAAGGCTCGAGGCCTTTCAGCCACCCATCGGCACAAGTTCCGTGCGTCAGCCTATCTCGTTGCGTGCCTCCAAGAGAGGCTTTTTCACTCTAGGAACGCGGTCCTGGCCTATCGATCGGCGCAGCCAGCCTGCAGGCCGCCCATCATCGGGATCGCTCCGTCCATTTTTGCGAGGAATAATGACCGCCAACCGAACTATCGGCCAAACTCCGCCTGATCAGGCCAACGAACTCTTTGCCCAGATCCTCGACACCTCCCATGAGGCCATCGAACTTCGCAAACAGCTGCTTGCGGCGCTGAACCAGGAGCTGGAGCTTCTGGCGAACCTGCAGGAACAGCATCTCTTCCCGGTGCTGGAGCAGAACCCTGAGACGGTGGACCTGGTCCGTGGCGCCCGCGATGATCATCAGCAGACCAGGGCTCTCCTGAGCGAGCTCGGGACCACCCCGAAGGACAGCGATGCGTTTCTGGCCAAGGTGGCAGAGTTGCGGAAGGTGTTCCAGCAGCACATCCGCAATGACAAGAACGAGTTGCTGCCGGTGGTGCTCAAGGTCCTGAGCGAGGAGGAGGTCGAGGCTGTCGTCGAGAAGGTTGAGGAGGAGGTCGCGGAAACCCGCCAAGCTGCCAGTGAGCCGCGGCGGAGCCGCCGGGGGCGCAAGTCGGCCGAAACCGCCGACACAGGCCCAACCTTGCTTGCGGCTGTCGAGGCTGGCTCGAAGGGCGTCAGGGTCATCGAGCCGTCGGTGTCCGAGGTTGTTGAGACCAGTGCCCAGGCTGCATCCGAGTTGGGCGGCCGCTCGCTGGAACGTTTGAGCCAGGGGACGCAGATGCTGGCCGATCAGGTGCCGGACTATCTTCAGGCGGTGGCTCGATCCAACAGGATCCTGGCCAGCGGGGCCGGGACCATCACGCTGGAATGGTTCGGGCTCCGGCAGGAGCGCCTGCTGAAGAACCTGGAAGGGATCACGAATCTTATGGGCTGCCGGACGATCCCGGACTTCGTGAGCCTCCAGAGTTCTCTGGTTCGTGGCAATGTTGAGCGCATGCTCGAGAACAGCCAGCGCCTGGCGCAGCTCACCGCTCAGGTGGCTCAGGAGGCGACTCGGACCCTCACGGCACAACCCGAGCCTGGCCGGCGTGCTCGCTAAGGATTTGTCCTGACGACGCTCCCGGCTCGCGAGCCGGGAGCACCACATCAGGGATCGGGCCACACCGCAGGGCTACCCCGTGCCTCCGCTGCCCTTCGATCGCGTGTGTATCCTGGCGTGAGACGCTCTTGTCACGAACTCTCCCAAGCGGGTGCGCATGCGACTGAAGCTTCCGATCGCCCACCTGCTGAAAACCCAGCGCCGCTGGGAGAAGGCCCTCGCCAAGGCTACGGCGACGTCGCGCAAGCTCATCATCAAGCCACGTAAGGTCCGCCCCAAGAAAGACAAACTGACGGAGGTCAGCTCCTTTGGGACCAATCCGGGCAATCTCCGGATGCTGACTTTCGTGCCGCCGCAGTTGCCCGGCAGCGCGCCTCTGGTCGTGGTGCTGCATGGCTGTCTGCAGACGGCTCGCGACTACGACGAGGGCAGCGGCTGGTCGACGCTGGCCAAGCGGCATGGCTTTGCGCTGGTCTATGCCGAGCAGACCCGAGCCAACAACCCCAACCGCTGCTTCAACTGGTTCCAGCCGCACGATGCGCGGCGGGGCTCGGGGGAGGCCTTGTCGATCCGACAGATGGTCACCCGCATGCGACGGACCCATAGCATCGACCCAGCCCGGGTGTTCATCACGGGACTCTCGGCAGGCGGCGCCATGACGTCGGTGATGCTGGCCACTTACCCGGAGGTCTTTGCCGGCGGCGGCATCATTGCCGGTCTTCCCTATGGCGCGGCGGCCGGCATGCGCCACGTCATGTCCGCCATGAGGAAGCCGCGGGCGCGCACCGCCGAGCAATGGGGTGACCTCGTTCGCGCCGCCTCGTCCTATGCCGGCCCTCGCCCGACGGTGTCGATCTGGCATGGCACAGAGGACCGGACCGTTGCGGCCTCCAATGCAGCCGCGTTGCTCAGCCAATGGACCAATGTGCATGGTGTCAGCGAGGACGTGTTTACTCAAGCGATGCTCGCGGGCCACCGCCAACGCACCTGGTCGAACCGAAAGGGTGACACGGTCATCGAGCTGTACCTGATCGATGGCATGGGCCATGGCACGCCGGTGCGCCGGACGAAGGCTCAGGCCAAGGCAGGAGGAGCCAGGCCATTCATGCTTGATGTCGGCATCTCATCATCGCTGCATCTGGCGAAATCGTGGGGTCTTGTTCGCCGGAGGACAGCCTCCCGCCGGACCTGAGCGGCAGTCCAGTCCCCGAGCTATCAAGTGGTGCTCAAGGCCGGCTTTACCTTGGAAGGATCGTATCCGTAAGATGGCCATTAGCTCCCAAGCACAGCAGCACACCAGAGGCGGAGTAGCTCTGATCGTTTCAGCGCGAACTCAGCAGATGGCAATGGCAGAATGGACAGACAGGGTCTGCGATATCGTTTCGAGTGGCATTCACTCGGGCTGGCTCACCTTGGGCTTGTAGATAGGATGTCGGCTACCCCATAAGGCTCTGAGTTGTAAAAACAGTGACATCTGTCTTGTCACAACGCATGGAGGGTCTCGCTCACTCACTCCTTTGAGGGCGACTTCGCCTTTAGACTAATCATCCTTTGTGAGGAACCAGTATGTTAGAGAGCTCGCAACTGTCTCGACGATTCTCATCGAGAAAAGTCAGAGAGTTAGCAGAATCCAAGGAACTATTAGATGATGTAAAAAATTGACAGATTTACAGGACATAGCTTGTAAAGATTGACACTTGGACCTTAACTCGCCTTCACGGTCCTGAACACGCCCGCTACTTCCTCGTTCAACCTTCACAGAAACGAGGATACGACCGTGACGTACCAAGATCAGATCACGCAATCTCAGATGATCATCGAGGGCCAGAGCACCTGGAACGGCATCGACCCAGAGTCCGTCGCTCGGATGCGGCTGCAGAACCAGTTCAGGACCGGCCTCGACATCGCGCGCTACACTGCCAGGATCATGCGCGAGGACATGGCGGCCTATGATGCCGACCAGTCGCGCTATACTCAGTCGCTCGGCTGCTGGCACGGCTTCATCGGCCAGCAGAAGATGATCTCGATCAAGAAGCATTTTGGCTCGACTAAAGGCCGTTACCTTTACCTCTCCGGCTGGATGGTGGCCGCCCTGCGCTCGGAGTTTGGCCCGCTGCCCGATCAGTCGATGCATGAGAAGACCAGCGTTCCGGCGCTCATTGAGGAACTCTACACCTTCCTGAGACAAGCCGACGCCCGTGAACTGGGACTTCTGTTCCGTGACCTTGATGCCACCCGCGAAGCAGGCAACGGGCTCAAGGAGCGTGAGATCGTCAACGCCATCGACAATCACCAGACCCATGTCGTGCCGATCATCGCTGACATCGATGCAGGCTTCGGCAACGCCGAGGCAACGTATCTCCTTGCCAAGAAGATGATCGAGGCTGGCGCCTGCTGCCTCCAGATCGAGAACCAGGTTTCGGACGAGAAGCAGTGCGGTCACCAAGACGGCAAGGTCACCGTTCCGCACGAAGACTTCTTGGCCAAGATCCGCGCCATCCGCTATGCCTTCCTCGAACTCGGCGTCGATGACGGCCTGATTGTCGCCCGCACCGACTCTTTGGGCGCTGGCCTCACCAAGCAGATCGCCTTCAGCCGTGAGCCCGGCGACATCGGTGATCTCTACAACAGCTTCCTCGATTGCGAGGAGATCACGCCGGAGAACTGCACCAACGGTGATGTGGTGATCAACCGCGATGGCAAGCTGATGCGCCCAAAGCGGCTGCCGAGCAACCTGTTCCAGTTCCGTCCCGGCACCGGCCAGGACCGCTGCGTGCTCGACTGCATCACAGCGTTGCAGAACGGTGCGGACCTGCTGTGGATCGAGACCGAGAAGCCGCATGTCGAGCAAATTGCTGGCATGGTCGACCGCATCCGTGAGGTCATCCCGAACGCGAAGCTGGTCTATAACAACTCGCCGTCCTTCAACTGGACCATCAACTTCCGCCAACAGGTCTACGATGCTTGGGAGAGGGCGGGTAAGGACGTGTCGCAGTACGACCGCGCCAAGCTGATGAGCGTGGACTATGACAACACGGAACTGGCCGAGGAGGCGGACGAGCGCATCCGGACGTTCCAGGCGGACGGTGCCAAGCGCGCTGGCATCTTCCACCACCTGATCACGCTGCCCACATACCATACGGCCGCGCTCTCCACCGACAATCTGGCCAAGGAGTACTTCGGCAGCGAGGGCATGCTCGGTTATGTGCGCAACGTCCAGCGTCAGGAGATCCGTCAGGGCATCGCCTGCGTGAAGCATCAGAACATGGCCGGCTCCGACATTGGCGACGATCACAAGGAGTACTTTGCCGGCGAGGCGGCCCTCAAGGCAGGCGGTGCTCACAACACCATGAACCAGTTCGCGGCCTAAAAGACCGGCGGACGGAGCTGTGATCGAAGCAGACACTCGCCCGTTGTACCTCGCACCCGCGTTTTACGAAAACTTGAAGACACAGAGACCGCAAACGTCCCGGTAGAGTGAAGACTTTCATAGGAGTGAAGCACATGACGATCTCAGAAAAGCCACAACTGAAGAGCCGCTTCGAAGACGCTGCCAGCTCGATGTCTCCTGATCAAGAGGGCGCTATCCGGATCCTTGCCAATGAACTCCATCGCGTCAACGAGGCAGTCATGAACTGCGTCAACCATGGTCTCTCGATCGAATTGCAGAGGGTCAAACGCTGCCATTCTGAGGGGGGATACTGGGGCGATATGATCGTGCCGGTGATCGTGAAGCAAAGTGAGAAACAGAGTTAGGCGAATTGAAGAGCGGGTCGGGTAAGGCCGTCAGGTGGTGTTGTGATGTCGAAGACTTCAACTCGCAACCACCGCCCGGCGGCACTCGGACCTGATGATCGCAATTGGCCATGTGGCTGCTCTTGCCGGTGCCTGCGTGGATTGAGATGCAGTTTGCGTCTGGAACGAATCAGCACCTGCTCCACCCAGGTCCAATTCGCCTCTGGAACGTCTGAGTTCATCCCGAACAGGACTGTGAGGAGAGGTTGAGAGGACTGGCCATCCAGGCACCAACACAACTCGGAGGGCAGAGTTGCCCTAGGGATCGGCTGCAGATCAAGGGACCTGCTCCCTTCAGCAGAGCCAATTTGACTTTCTGAATCTGGCAGAGCTCTGCACTTGGCTGATCGCCTTTAGGCGACATGGAAGGAGGAGCAAACTCGGAGGAGCGTGCCATGGCCCGCTATTATTTCGATGTCCTGAACGGGAAGCAATTCGAGCGGGATGGCGAGGGCTTCGAGTTTGACAACCTCTACGCGGCTGTGCAGGCGGCGGCACGCTTGGCGGCTGAGATTGGAACAGACCGGCTGGCTAGGAGTGATACAAGCCATGTTGTTATAGAGGTGAGAGACGAGCAGGATCAGCGGGTCTGTACCGTGACAGCGTCGATGACAATCGACCGGCATGACAAATTGCCTCGGACGTATCATCCCTGGAGCGCATAATCTGGACAAGTCCGCCGTTATCAAAGCGAACCTGGGAAGATGATCCCGGCTCTCTCGAAGGTAATCAGGAGCATCAACACGTCTGCCGATCAACACCCGGTATCATCGTCCCGGGCTTGGGGATTGGCTCAAACTCGTGCTGGCGCAATGTGTTCCTAGGCAAGCCAGCTCGCCGGAGATAAGCTTCGGCAGGCGTGAGACGATGCAGGAGCAGCTGGGATGGTGTTGAAGAAGCAGGTCCTTGCGATCGAGGATGTCTATGTGCCTGTGAAGCGCCGCCAAACCCTGGACCTGTAGAAGGTTGAGGCTTTGGCCGAGAGCATGATGGAGAAGGGGCAGGAAGCCCCTATTCTCGTGCGACCGGACGGCCAGAGGTTTGTTTTGGTAGAGGGATTGCATCGGCTGGAGGCGTGCAAGGCTCTCGGAGAGACAACCGTCCCAGCGTACTTTGTGCAGGCTCGTCGGCACTGAGGTGCAACGAGGAGTGGGCTGATCCCTTCTCTTAGCGTCGGCGTCGAAGGCAGTACCATGCCACCCCAACTTGCCTTTTCTCAATAAGACAGAGGTCAGAAAGGCCATCACTTCATGACGAACAATCCGGGCAAGCAGGCTCCATCGACGAGGCACAGGCAGGAAGACTGGGACGAGGCATGCGACGCCTACCTGCTCGAAAATGCCCCCGGCTTGAAAGATCACTATGCAGCCCAGCACCAAGCCTTCCTCCAGATTGAGGAGGACGCGCGCTTGCGCCATCCAGACCTAACGCCGGACGACATCGCGGCAGCTGAAGCGGCGGAGGCTGCTCTTCCATCCAGGAAGAGGACGGAGCTACAACTGCGTCGCAGCTTCGTGCCGCTGACGGCTTACCTTCCCAGCGAGGTCAAGCGCAGCAGGAAGCGCTTCATTCAGCGGCATCAGCGCGCCTGGAACCGCACCAACCCGTCCCCTCTAACCTGGGAGCTCGAGCGCACGCTCACGGCAGACTTCAGAAGAAGTTACAGGCAGTGACGGCCCATGGGGTAGGGGACGTGGAGGGCAACCGACAGGGGTCCGTTGCCGTTACATGCCTAACCGTCCGTGAGGTTGAAGTAGTAGCGGGCTGGAACCGAAAGACCGGGCGTGGCTTCTTCCCAGGAACCCGCTGACGGTATGCCGGCGGCAAGACTCTCAGTCGACATCGGCTTGCCTTTGATGATGGGTGCCACGTGTTGCCCCGCCTTATTGGATTACTGGGGATGAGACACTGTCGAGTTCCACCCAGCCGGTACAGGTCGGGAGTGCGGGAACGAGGTAGGCTCGGCCCCCTTGAATGGTCTCAACCCGGCACGGGTAGGTTCTCCGGTCGCCTGGAGGACGGTACAAGACGAGACTGCCAACGGCGAGATGATCCGATGAAGGCCCCTCAGAGCTGACGATGGCACCCGTATCGAGCGGCTCGCCGGCATTCGGCTCCGGGCCGATGTTTTGCTTGGCCGTCCGAACGCGCTCAAGCGCAGCAATGGCCAGACGGGCTAGGTCGCGATACCGGCTCATGACGAGTTTCAGAGGACCCTGCTCATTCCCTGCATGCCAGGACAGGCCGCCCGCTCTTGCGAGCTCGGCCGCAACTGCCTCAACTTCATCCTCTGCCATGTGCCCCCCGGCGCAATGAACCCCTGCGGTTAAGCCTTAAGGCTCGGGTTCAGTTCCGGACGACAAAAGTCGCAGTCCGCGGCAGACCGTCCCCAGCCAGAGATGACTAACGCCGGCGAATGCCAGGTTCACGACCAATTCGCCCGAGGCTGCTGGCAGCATCAGGCCCGCAACGACGCTCGAGTTTTACTGGTCTATCGTTAGAGTTCTATCAATGAATGGAAGTTCGGTCTCGGTTCCACTGACGGGCAATAGCCTTTGGCGGCGTTCCCGCGGTGGCTGTGGTCGGCAGCTCCGGTTTCCCAACCTTGCTTAATCGAGACCCACCGTCTTCGGCGTGCTGTCCTCAACCTCCAGGACAGTAGGCGAGAAGGTGGGCTGCTCAGCCTCGAGCTGCTGCAGGGCGAGCCCGCGCCAATACTTGATTTCCGCGGTGTCCTTGCCGGCCCGCTCCTCAGCAAGGATCTCCTCCCAGCCCGGGCCCTGTTCATCGGCGAGCTGCTGGGCTCGAGCGGTGATTTCCTCGTCCGAAAAGCGCTCTGTTGCCATGAAAGCTCTCCCTGCCACGCAGAGGGATGATGGCGGCGGAGTGTGACCGGAAGGTGATGAGCCGACGGACCTGCCAATGATGGCTATTCCGGGATTGAGCATGAATACGTTAACCACTGCTCAGGCAAGTTCAGTACCTTCCACGCTGGGGCAGGATGGAATGAACGTATGGACAACCACCAGAGGGTCTGGAACGCCATCGACGTCATAGCCCACCGCGCTGGACTGAGCACCTCCGGGCTGGCCAAAGCCGCCGGCATGGACCCAACCGCCTTCAACCGATCCAAGCGGGTCGACGGGCACGGGCGGCCACACTGGCCAAGTGTGGAGACGATCCAAAGGGTGCTCGATGCGACTGGCACCACGTGGTCCGAGTTCGCTCGTCTGGTCGAGGCAGGCCCAACCGCAGCCGAGAGCGAAGAAGCAACGACCCCGGTCTCATAAGGAATATCATTGCCTGATCGGGCTGGGAGCCGGCAGTCTGGCATAGACGAACCGCCGCTGCCACGAGCACAAGCTGGAGCCGAACCTACACCTCGCGCCGCACAGATGTGAAAACAGGGACATGAGCATGGATGTTGTTGGGGATGACAATCCAATCGGGGAGGGAAGGTCGTCCTCAATCCGTCGTTAACCATACCACTCTCATCGTGGTTGATGGGGCGAGCGCACATGCGGAGGTGGGTAGGCATCATCTTCAGCGCAGCGAAGGATGCGGATTTACCGCCTTGGCTGCTCTGGAAACAAAGGTGCAAATCCGCCTGAAAATGCAGACAGAACCAAGGCTACGATGATCGATCTGTTCGAAATGTTCCAACCAGCAATCAATGTTCTGTTGAAGCTGCAACCCCTCATCACAGCACCCGAGCTGCTTCCGTGGATGGGATCAGCCGTCGCGATGCTGCTCGTGACAGTCCTGGTGCCGGTGATCAGGTGGCGCAGACAAGCGGCTGCCATGGAGTGGCGCAGGACGTTGGCAGCCCGGGCAAGGGCCTGAGCCTAGCGTTCCGGGATCAAGCGGATGATGGGAAATGCACGACCTCGATCATCCCGCTCGGATCGGCCGATCTCCAAAAATCCCATGCGCCTGTAAAGGGACCGCGCTGCATCATTCTGCTCGTTGACGTTAACGGACAGGTTCGGCGCCATCTGGCGCGCATACGTGACCAGCGCGCACCCCACTCTTTTGCGATGCTGCTCGGGCGCGACGAACAGCGCATCAATCTTGTCCTCTGTCATGCCCATGAAGCCGGCCACCTTTCTCAATGAGAACGCCCCAACTGAAGCCTCTTCCAAACTTCAGTCAGGGCGCATGCGATGCCGGTTGCAACACCACACAATCATCCCACTCTGCTCCCGATCAGCGTCAACGATGATCGAAACAGAAGCACCGCGGCTGAAGGTCGAGCACCAGACCTTCTACGGTGGCGCGATAGGTTTCGATATTGCACTGGGCTATGATTGCAGATCGTGACAACGGAGGCGTGCCCGAGCCTAGTGCTCTGGATTAATTGCAGACCTTTGGAGTGCCGCTTCCCCTTCTCGCTTGAAACTGTTGGTTAACCATGGAAGCGCATGCTCTTCCATGTGCTTCAAGGGCTGGGCGGGCTTCCTCTTACCTGGAGACGGTTGCTCATGGCGGAGAATCGGTTCACCGACACGATTGAAGAGAAGTTGGCCCTGATCTCGCCAACTGTGAAGGCCATCGAGTTCGGAGGAGAGCTGCCCTACCTCCGCGAATTGCAGACGCTCCTCAGACAGCACCTTGCAAGCCTTGTGGTCTTGTTCGAGCGAGATCCCGGCCTGGATGCCGCAACAACTGATTTGTATGCGGCAGCGGCTGCTGTCGTGAACGACACCACCAGAGCCTCTCAGCCCCTCGTCCGAAAACGCCGCCTGCTCAAGGAAGCCCAAGTCCGCTTCCAGGAGCGCATCGCGACCGCACGCCCGAATGGAAGAAGAGCCTGCGCGGATTGGCGACAGAGGGAGCTCTTTCGTGCCGCCTGATCCAGGCCCGGGTTCCGCCTCAGCCCTCAATGGGCCGGAACCCAATCGCCTGCGCTTCCCGCCGCAGGAGTTGCTCGTCCGTTGTGGCCGATTGCGCCATCAGTCACAGGATCCTGTGCTGCCCCAAGATCCTGTGAATTCGTTCTATCATGGTTATTTAGGCCGTGGCCTTCTGGTGATTGCAATCTTGGGTGGCAAACCCTTTGCCCATCGATTGACCAGTAGATTGCCCGCGCATCAGAAGGATCTCACCCACGGCGAAAGCTGCAACCAAGACGACAGCCAAGAAGGCGCCGGCCCGCAAAGCGGCCGCATCGAAAGCAGAACCAACTAAAATGGCCAAAACTGCCGACGCCGTTGCCAAGAGATCTGCGAAGGCCGCAGCACCGAAGGCGTCGGTCAAGGCAGGCCCTAAGGGCGCAAGGAAATCCACTGGCACCTCGGCTAGCGCGATCCTGACCCTGCGCCACATTGCCGAGCAGCTGTCGGAAGTGCACGAGCTTCCCAAGCGCCAAGCCAATGAAATCCTGACCCAGGTCATCGAGATGATCGCCAAGAGCCTGAAGAAGGGCGACAAGATCCGCCTGAGCGGTCTCGGCATTCTTCAGGTGCGCAAGCGGGCCGCCCGCACCGGTCACAACCCGCAGACTGGCGAGCCGATCAAGATCAAAGCCTCCAAGAAGATCGCCTTCCGACCCGCCAAGGAGCTCAAGGAGGCGGTCTAGCCGGGAGCCGCAACCGGATGGCTGAAGCGACACACACCCCGCCGACACGCTAGCGGGGTGCTCTTGGTGTTGTGTCCGCTCAGGAGAGATGCTGCGCGAAGTGCTTGTTCATCTCGAACATTCTCACCTTGTCCTTGCCTCCAAAGATGGCTCGGAGCTTGTCATCCGCCAGGATCTCGCGCTTGTTCGCAGGGTTCTGCAGATCGTTGGCCTTGATGTATTCCCAGACCTTGCTTACCACCTCTGTCCGCGGGAGCGGAGCGGATCCGACAACGGCCGCCAGTTCGGTCGACGGCTGCAGCGGCTTCGCCAGCGCGGGATTTAGCTTCTTGGCTGCTTTGGCTTCGGTCATTGTAAAACTCCTATACTTCGCCTCACTGCCATCTTCAGGCGCAAAGGGGCGGGACCATGGCCAGCAAGGACTGAACACTTCCTTAATCCCGCTTCGATCGAGCAAGTGTCGAAATCAATGTTTCAAATGGATGGTCCGGCCATCACCATCCACGTCGTTTGGCCTGTGGCTTTGCCATCATCTGCCGCATCGCTTCTTCTGCCCGAGCTCTCGCTTCTGCATCGTTACTAAGGTTGCGGACTTCCGACGGCTCCTCTTGTTGGTCCAAGCCATGTTTGCGAGCCCGCCACTGCTTCGCCTGGGCGGCGGTGGCCGCCGCGTTGGCCAGCTTCTCCAATCCTTATCGAAACTTCCCATCCCGACACGCGAGCAGCTTTGCAGCTTTGGCGATCGTGAGCGGACGTGGAGGATGAACGACCGGAAGCCGGGGAGGTCGACGCAAGACGATCCCCTTCGCGCGAAGCGCCTCTTCGACCCTGGACTGTAACTCCCGGGCGGCTTCATGAAGCTTGTGCGCCGGATCGTGGGACTTGGGCCCAGTCTTGATGTAGCGTGTCTCTGTCGGCTTATCGAAGTCGCGGGCTGCATCGCACACGAGCCTGACCCGCTGTGCGATGACCAGCCCCCTCCGCTCCACTTCATCCGCGAGGTTCGTCAGGCTGTGACTGTAGGGCGGCCTGCCCAGTTCATTCTCCTCAATGCCTTGAAGCCTCAGATAAGCCTTCAGGAATAGTTCAATGGAGTGGAAGTACAGAAACCGCACTGGCTCCTCATAGAACCCGCCCGATGGCCTCAGAGCGGCTTTCAGGACGGCTGCATCGTGCAGATAGGCATGAGCCAGGTTGAACCATGCCATCGGTGTTTCGCTCACGCCTGCCCTCTTCCAACTACGTGCCCTTATAGCCATAGCGGCACTCCTAACGGCAGCGCCAAGTCGTACGGTAACCAGAAATTGCGATTTCAATGAGGAGCACTTAAATCTTGTACCTATGAAGGCTGCGCTTGGATCGTCAGCACTCCACTGGCCACAAAGTCCAGCCTGACGTACTCCGTCCACTCAAGCACGACCAACAATATCTCCAGGCAAGGCGCACGGCACCCGGTGGTCATGAGACATCCTGCTGATTTCGGGTTGTTGTCGTTCGATGGCGTCGGCGTGACTGGCATCTTGCCGATCTGCCGCTTGCAGCCGCTTGCACATGGGAGCCCCTTTCCCTGTGATCCACTTAGCGCACCAACATTGTGCGAAGGTCGCTTTGCGTATGGGATAATGATGGCAGGCTGTAAGGAACTCCGCCAGCGAGTTCGGGAGGGCGGGGCTCAAGCCACCTCGTTCTGGGCTGAAGCCTCTGCCACTTTCGTAAAGGCCACGTTAACCAACAGGATCTATCGTGTTCGGGTTGCGTTTAGACGGCAGTATCGGCGGCTGGTGATGAGACCACGCCACAATGAACCGAGCGTCGCGAGCGTTAAGCATCACCGAATGAGCCCTCTTGCACGGGGAAGGTGAGCATCCGATATGCGGGAACCGCACTGACAATATCGAGTTCTGACCACCTATGCTCCACAAGCGAGCGTAGTGAGTGCGACATGTGCAACACAGATGAAGCATGGTCGGTGGCTCAAGGAGACCGTTTTCGAATGACGACGACAAACAATGCTCTGAGCTTCCAGGCCGGTGAAACGGTCGTGTATCCCGGCCATGGCCTCGGTGTGATCACGGGAATCGAGAAACAAGAGGTGGCCGGTTTCAAACTGGACCTCCTCGTGCTTTCACTCGACTCGGGAAAAGTCACGGTTCGCATTCCCGTCGCAAAAGCGAAAGGCAGCGGCTTGAGAAAGCTATCTGAACCGGCCGTCGTCAATGAGGCTCTCGAGATCCTGAGTGGAAAGGCTAGAGCCAAGCGTGGCATGTGGAATCGCCGAGCGGCGGATTTTCAGGAGCGCATCAGCACTGGGCAGCTTGTTGCCGTCGCTGAGGTTCTGCGGGATCTGAACCGCGGGCCGCAGCAGGAAGAGGCCTCCTACAGCGAACGGCAGATCTTCGAGGGTGCCCTAGATTTCATGATAAAAGAGATTGCAGCGGTGAGGCAGTTAACCGAGACTGAGGCGCGTAAGCTCATTGAGCAGGGCCTAGCTGCCGCTCCCCGTTCCAGCAAACCAACCGAAGATGAAGCAGCGGCATAACTGCAGCTGCACGCGGTCTCGATTGCTGCCGAACGTCTCTCGTCCGCTGTACTCCAGTCCATCCTGATCGTACATTCCGACGGTCAGCCCTTGTCATTGATCGCTCAGACGTCCCTCCAACCGCTACCATCGCCGATAAGGCGTGTCGGAGCATGCTGTCTGCAGCAAGCTCCTTCCAGCCCTCAGGAGCGGACGCCCGCGCTCTGGCAACCATATTCAGGATCGCTCGGCCGAGGGGAACCAAGGTCATCCTGCTGGTGCGGCGGATGGGTGATGCTCCGCAGGACCTCAAGTGTGCCCGGACCAACGCCAGGGGTTGCAAGCCAGTGCCGATCCGGGATCTGAGCGATCTCATGCACGGTGGGCCAGCGCTCCTGGTATTCACCCAGGATCACGCGTCTCACCCGGGGCGCAACAGCGTCGAGGGGCAACAGCTCATCCAGCTGCATATGCCATCCTCCAAGCACAAGATGTCTGGATAAAGCCAACGGGCAATCGAGGCTGACGCAGGGCAAAATGCCGACCTTCTAGAGCTTTTCTCCTCACCTATACCTTTGGGAGCTTTGCTCTTCTGCCGTTTTGTCCGAAGGTCCACAGGTTGATCGCAAATACATTCGGGTTGAGGCCAGTAGCTCGCCGTCACTTAATAGGTCTATATTGAAAGTTGAAGGACAACATGCTTGTCCGGGACACTCACTGGGATACCAGAAGCTTTGCGCTTTATGGGGCTCTGCTCGGCCTGGTTGGAGGCATGATGCTCACGTTCTTCGATACCTTTTGGAGGCAGGTCCCGGATGACCATCAGGCCACGCACGTTCTCGTCGAAATGGTCATCTTTGTACTGGCTGGAGCAACAGTGCTCGCTGCCATCTCATCAATCCACAACTGGCTCCTGCGGTGCGGGTGAATTCACGAGATAGACAGTAGGAAAGTCTCTCAAGGTTGACATTGAGCGGGGAGCGCGCCGCAATAGCCCTCGTCCCTATGCCCGAATGTGCGACTGTGGCCGACGCCGCAATCTCGGCGTCAAGGAGTGGCTGATCATGAACGTCAAGGTCATCGGCCTGCTGATCGCTCTCTGCCTCGCCGCACCGGCAGCTGCCGAACTCGATACTCCGTTGCATCTGTATGGTCAGTTGTTCGTGGATGTGCAGATGCAGCGTGTCTTCCCCGATGGCAAGACCTTTGTCGACGCGCTGCCGAATGACGCACCAACCGCGATCGTGCAACGCTATGAGAATGAGCGGATTAAACCCGGATTCGACCTTCCCGCGTTCGTTCGCCAAAACTTCACCGTGCCGCTACCAAAGCGCAGCGCCTATCGCAGCGATCCCAGCCAGGATGTGTGCCACCACATCGATAAACTTTGGCAGGTCCTCGAACGCGGGTCCGACGGCGTGAATCTCAGTCCTTACTCCTCACTCCTGACGCTGCCACAGCCGTACGTCGTCCCGGGTGGACGCTTCGACGAGATCTACTATTGGGATTCCTATTTCACCATGCTGGGACTTGAGGAAAGCGGCCGCCATGATCTCACGACCAGCATGATCAAGAACTTTGTAAGCCTCATCGACCGGTACGGGCATATTCCCAATGGCAATCGAAGCTACTTCCTGAGCCGTTCGCAGCCTCCCTTCTTCGCATCCATGGTGGAACTTATTGCAGCCCGAAGCCGCGATCCTGCCACGACATATGCCGCGTTCCTGCCGGCTTTGAGCAAAGAATATGACTTCTGGATGGAAGGCGCCGACGCGCTTGAGCCTGGCCAGGCGCATCGCCGTGTCGTGCGCCTGGACGATGGCACACTGCTGAATCGCTATTGGGATGACCGCGACAGCCCACGCGAGGAATCCTATCGGGAGGATGTCGAAACAGCCGGCGCATCGAACCGACCGGCGGCGGAAATCTACCGTGATCTCCGGGCTGCCGCCGAGAGCGGGTGGGACTTCAGTTCGCGATGGCTCGCCGATGGCAAGTCGCTTGCCACCATCAACACCACCGCTCTGGTGCCGATTGATCTCAACAGCCTGCTATTTCATCTCGAGACGATCCTTGCCAAGGCCTATGCGGCATCCCGCAAGCCGGAAAAGGCCGCCGAACTCAGGGCACGCGCAGCGCTGCGCAAGGCGGCGGTTCAGCGTTATCTCTGGGACGCCCGCGAAGGCATGTTTACGGATTATCGATGGCGCGAGGGCAAGCTGACCGGGAAGGTGACGGCCGCCGGCTTGTCCCCGCTGTTCTTCGGGCTGGCCACCCAGGCGCAGGCGGATCGTGTGGCTCAGGTGGTGCAATCCCGCCTTCTGAAGTCTGGCGGCCTTGTGACCACCACGGTTCTGTCGGGTCAGCAATGGGATGCCCCGAATGGCTGGGCGCCCTTGCAGTGGATCGCGATCGAGGGCCTGAGTGCCTACGGCAAGCGAGCCCTTGCTCGGATGATCGCGCGGCGCTGGATCAGCAGGGTCGTTACCACCTATCGCAACACCGGCAAGCTCATGGAGAAATACAATGTAGTGAACCCTTCGCTCGCGGCTGGCGGTGGAGAGTATCCGGGCCAGGACGGTTTTGGCTGGACGAATGGCGTGGTGCGAAAATTACTCGTGATCGATGCTGGTTTAGTAACGGGCAGTCGTTGTGCGAATCCGGTCGCAAACGACAATCTACCTTCAGTCTTGCCGCAGTCCGGCAGGAGCCCGGATGCCGCCCGCTAGCATTGCATAAGGGCTCACAAACCAGTGCCACCGAGGGGCGCTGTGCTCCAACACCCTCAGGTGCACGTCCTATAAGGAGATCTGAAGGTCGACCCAACGCACTCTCCAGGTGAGTCGGACAAAGTCTGCAAGAACCCGTCGAGCATCCCAGGTAGTATGGTACTCAAGATACCCGCGATCGGAAGCAACCACCAGTGCAGGAAGCCCTTGAAGTAGGGAAGAGGTCACTAGAGAGGTTTTCAGGGTAACCTCAAGGGATTGTTGAACTACCCTTTCGGGAATTCCTTTAAAATATGCCTCTATCCCTTTGAGTCGATTGCGAAAGAGTCATGAGCATCTACGCTTAGAATTGGTCTCCAAGGGAGCCATAAGCGTGGAATGGGTGGTGGTAAAGCGTACAGGGGAAGGTGTCTGGTCAGTCTCCCACGAAGGGCAGGTGCGCTCAGTTCACTCCACGGAGGAGCAGGCCCTCTCTGCCGCGTTTGCCTTAGCCTCAGAGCGCAAGCGGCAGGGGTTTGAAGCCGTTGTCGTGATCGGACGGGAGAGATGAAGGCGATGACGCGCTCATATTCATACGACCGCCGGTTGCCCCGTGTAAGATGTCCTCAACATGGCTGACGATGATGACAAGCTCCTGGTAGCTCGTACAAAATCCCCTGCCACCGACAGCCTGTCGCGTGTGCTCGAATGGTTCGGTTTGCTGGCTGCGCTAGGGGCAATTGCCTGGGCCCTCGTTTACACGCTCGGGTAGTCGCCGAGTTGCAGACGTCCAAGGCTGGCAGGCTCTCTGATGATGACGGCTACGGCGCCAGGGCAGGGGCTCGGTGCACCTCGTCGAGATCTGGCCGTAGCATCACGCTCTCCTGTTCATTCGGGTCAGTTCGTGAGAGAACGGCGACTGCCTCATCCGGACCAGGGTTATAGGGCAGATGCGGGACACCGGCGGGGATGTAAAGATAGTCGCCAGCCTGCACGTTCAAGTGGTGCTCCAGTTGTTCGCCATACCACATTCCAGCCTGACCGCTGAGGACAAAGATTGCGGTCTCGTGGGCCTCGTGCAGGTGCGCCTTGGCCCGTGCTCCAGGCGGCATTCGCAGCAGATGCATGCAGATGCCACGCGATCCGACACTCTCCGCTGAGATCCCGGCGAAATAGGTGAGGCCCTGGCGTCCCTCGTAGCTGCCGTTGCCTCGCACGATGCGACACGTATCCTGGCCCGTCATCTTTTCGCTCCTCAATCCTTAAGGCGGGCCTCATGCTGGAGGGCAAACACCCATAGCAGCCGCCAGCGAACCCGCTCCGCCCACGATGCGATGGTGCTATCCTAAGGCTTCAATCTTTTCTTCTTGCAGAGCAAAGTCGGATGCGAGCGTCTGCTGCAGGACCATGTCACGGATCTTGCGCTTCAGGTTTCCGGTCTGACGCGCCATGGCATAGAGCCGATCCTGCAGGGCTGTCACATCCGCCATGATCCGGAACGGCGGTTCCGGCGGGAGCGGCTGTGCCAGGTGGACTGCCAGTTCATCCATCAGTTCGGCAATCGCCGTGGTGTCGTCGCGCAGCCGCTGCAGGTCTGTCTCGAGCATGTCTGATATCTCCTGTGCTTCCCCAAGCCTGCTGGTTTTTGGTTGCTCTGCTCGAGGCGGCTACTGGGGCATGATCACCGTCAGGTAAGGGGCTGAGGGCTTCTCGTTGGACCCGACCGAACCGGGCACCTGGTTCCTGACCGGCTTCAGACTCTTGAGATAGCCGGCCAGAGCGCGGGCATCGCCATCGGTGAGCTTGCCATAGGAGTGGTACGGCATGATCGGCACAAGCTGGCGACCGTCCGGCCTGACGCCGGTTCGCACTGCCTTGATGATGTCGGCCTCGCTCCATCGCCCGAGCCCGGTCTCGGGATCAGGGGTGAGGTTGGGTGGATAAAAGATGCCGAGACCGGGGATCTGGAAGCCAACCTCTGAGCCGGCCAAGGGCCGCTGCAGGTCGGGCTTGCCGAGGAAGGTGCCCGGCGTATGGCAGCCGGTGCAATCCATGATAGTCACCAGGTACTCGCCGCGCTTGGTCTGGCTCTGAGCGGAGGCCGGTAGAACCGACAGGAGGCTACCGGCTCCCAAAGCGGCGCAGATGAGGGGTCTCATGGAGCTTCTCTGGCTGAGGTTGAACACAGCTAAAGTGCCAGAGGCCACAGGAGAGTGAAGTGCGCAGAAGGCGTAGACGGAACCACCTGTGGCGGAAGCTTGCCACGCACAACCGGCCCCAAAACCCTCTGATTCTGGACTTGGAGGGCGACCTTTCCGTCCGAGAGCCGGACGAGGACACGCCTGGACGTGAAAGCTCATCCTTGAGGAAATAAGTATTGATGAGCGATGTAACTCTGTGGCCGAGCGACTGATTCGCCTCAAGGTTCCCTGTCTCGAGGATCTGGAGCCTTACCTCGAAATCCTGATCGCAAATGAGAAGCGCGGGATCCTGCTCATTGCCATCGCTGATGGCTATCCAGGAACCAGCCCTCGTCCGGATTCGGGTCTTCTGGGTTGAGACCCACATTCAGACTCTCCACAAGGTACCGGGCGAGACGATCGTTGATCCGCGTGCCGTCATCTTCGCCAAAGATGAGCTGGGGCTCGCCTTGCGGATCCCGGATGGCGCTCTGCCGATCTCGTCCGGGTCGGGCGAGGAACAGAGTCCATTGTGACGGCGGGCTCATGGGCTTCCCTTCCGTCATCGGACGGCCGGGCAGGTCTACGATCGGCGATGTCACTTTAACCGAAGCCGGACGCGTTGAGGCAGATTCGGCCATTTGAAAAACTCAGGCAGCGAGGCTGGCCGCGCCTTTCCGTTCCGCCATCGCGGTGAGGCGGTGAAGATGGGTGGCAAGGGCGGAGCGTCGAGTGCGGTGCGGAACGAACAGGTTGCGCACAGCGGAGAACACGCTGATGTACTGCTGCAGGCCTCCCACAGACCGAACGCCATGCATCATTCTCTCCCGCTTTCGAAACGGGACATGCGAACTCTCGGCCCGGTTATTCAGGCCCTTGTGGGCGCGGTGCTCGACTGAGGACATAATCTGACGCCGGGCCGACGCGTAGGAGCTCAACTTATCAATGATCAACCGCCAAGGCAGGCAGCCCTGCTTCTTCAATAGACGCTTCAGCAAGCGTTTGGCCGCTTTGGTATCGCGCCGCGTCTGGACGATTTCGTCGAGCACATAGCCATCCTGATCGACGGCCCGCCACAACCAGTGCTTTTGGCCGGCAATGGTGACCACAACCTCGTCGAGGTGCCAAACATCACGGCGGCTCGGCCTTTTACGCTTGAGGCAGCGGGCGTAGGGTGCCGTCCGACAGGTGGTGGACTTTTGAGAGGGTGGCGTAGTCTCCGGGTGTTGAAGCCCACAAAACGGGATTCGGGCGTTGGAGCGCCAGGGTCCCATTAGAGACCACGCCATGACGGACCCTATCACCAAGACACATTCTGCGCATCCGATCGGCCAACCTGATGCCCGACTTTTCGACACCTGGATTGATCCAATCGAAACCGGCGTGCGCGAGCGGGTGCGCGACTGGATCGAGGCTCTCATTGAGGCCGAACTGGAGGCCGCTCTCGGCCGCCCCCGCTATGGCCGTGCGACCGCCCATGAGCCTTCCGTGCGCGGCTACCGCAACGGCCAGCGCTCGCGCACGCTCACCGGCACCTTCGGCTCCACCGAGATCGCCTTGCCGCGGGCGCGCCTGCAGACCGAGGATGGCCGCACCAGCGAGTGGAGAAGCGCCACCCTGCGGGCCTATCAGCGCCGCACCCAGGCAGCCGATGCCCTGATTGCCTCGGCCTATCTGGCCGGCACCAACACCCGCCGGGTGCGCCGGGCCCTGGCGGCTTTGTTCGGCGGAGCGGTGGGCAAGGACACGGTCAGCCGGGTCTGGCGCAAGGTGCAGGCCGACTGGCACGCCTGGAACCAGCGCTCGCTCGCCGACGAGCCGATCGTCCGGCTGATCCTCGACGGCACGGTGGTGCGCGTCCGGCTCGACAAGAAAGCCACCTCCATCTCGCTCCTGGTGGTGATCGGGGTGCGCGAAGATGGCCAGAAGGTGCTGCTCGCGGTCAAGAACATGGGCGGCGAGACCACCGCCGCCTGGCGCGCGGTGCTCGACGATCTGGTTGCGCGCCAGCTGCGCCGGCCGGCCTTTGTGATCGTCGACGGGGCGCCGGGTCTGGAGCAGGCTCTCGCGGCGGTGTGGGAGGGTGTGCCCCTGCAGCGCTGCACGGTGCACAAGCACCGCAACCTGCTCGCCCATGCGCCCAAGCGCCTCTACGACGAGATCACAGCGGACTACACCGATATGATCTATGCCTCAACGGCCGAGGAGATTGCGGAGCGGCGCCAGGCCTTTGTGCGCAAGTGGCGGCTGCGGCATCGGGCGGTGGCCGACAGCTTGGAGGAGGCGGGTGAGGCGCTGTTTGCGTTCACGCAGCTGCCGCCCTCGCAGTGGAAGTCGGCCCGGACCACCAATGCGATCGAGCGGCTGCACGAGGAGTTCAAGCGGCGGATCAAGACCCAGACGGTGCTGCCCTCGGCGGCCACGGCCGCCATGCTGTTCTGGGCTCTGCTGGCGTCGGGTCAGATCACCATGCGCAAGGTCGACGGCTGGAAGACGCTGCCCCAGGCCTCAGCCGCGAAGGAGACGATTGACCTCGCCGCCTGACCCAATACGATGTTCATGCCGGAGATCGCGCCACTCGAATTTCCACACAACTCGCGACGGCACCGGGCGTAGTCTGGCCCAAACTTCAGAGCCCACCGGCGAACAGTCTCATAAGAGACGAGGGTGCCGCGCTCGAGCAGCATCTCCTCGATCAGCCGCAGGCTCAGAGGAAATCTGAAATAGAGCCAAACCGCGTGGGCAATGATCTCGGGTGGGAAGCGATGACGTTTGTAGCTGACGGGCTTGGCCATGTCAGCCTATATACAAGGCTCGCTCTCACACCCGAGTTAACGTGACGAGCCCTGTCATGGACTGAGCGGGTGTGCGAACCAGCTTGGCACAGTCGCTATTCCAATGACAATAAGCCCCAATTTTTCACAACTATCAGCTGTAGTCAGGCGCGCCTGTCTCGCAAAATGCCGCCTCTATACCGATCTTACGTTGAGTTGGCACCCAGTCATAGGGCAGTCGCCAGCGATATTCCAAGTGCCAAGGTTGCTGCAGAGCGGCTTGCATCGGCCATCGTCGCAAGTCTGCTACACGAGGACCTGGCCATTCATCCGCTCTTTGGTTTCACACCGTCTTAACCAAGACAACGAAAACACCCGCAGCGTGGCAGCCGGCAGCCCGAACTGGTCCGTTTCAGCCTCTTTGTCGCCCCAACCGTGGGTCCGAATGAGGGGCGCTGAATTTCGGTCATCTTGCGTACGCGGGAGGCGCCCATGTTCCAGGAGTCTGCGCCACGTCTATTGAACGCGCATCGCGGCTTAATCCTTGCGCTCAGTCTGTCCGCGGCCGCAGGATGGAGTTCATTCGCTATCGTGAGGCACACGTCGGCTACAATTGGACGCCAGCTTCAGGATCAGGTCGCAAGCTTGCAGGTCACGCAAACCCAGCTCGTTGCCGAGCAGGCCAAAACTCGAATCTCACTCTCCGAGATGGCCCAGCTCCGTGCAGAGCTTGCCGCGGCACAACGCGAGATCAATCGGCTGTCCCAGTCTCGCGAGCAGGCTCGGGTCGAGTATTCTCCCGTCAGGCCTGATGCAAAAGGTGCAAACCGCCAACCCAATGACGTCACCCGTGATGTGTCCCGGACAGATTCCATTGGGGAGAAAACCGGCGCGATCCAAAAGGACAAAGCAGCCTCAGCAAAGCTGCTCGAGAAGCAGGCTCGCAATCTGCAGGTTGCCACCGTCGCTATGTCATCACCCGGTATCCAAAAGGCCGCTGTGAAGCCCCGCGGCAAAGAACCGACTGTCGTAAGTGAGCCAGATACAGCAGCCTTGCGCCAGCTCGTGAGGTCGACGGAGACGCCAGGGCGGTAGATAACATCCCTGCGGCAAGTGCCGGTTCTACGCCCAATGGCAGGGAGAAGGAGCGAAACTGATTGGCTGCTTAGGAGGTCGAGCACGAACCATCAATCAGCCTTGCACGAACAAGATCCTGCTGCATGAGGACTTGGCACGTCATCATGAAGCTTGCGCCTCCAGCAAAAGGCATCGCGCATGAGCAAGACGAAGCCCGACACCAAAGAAGCCCTGCATCCTGCATTAGAAGAACTGCGGCAAATCCTTGCCAGAGAGCAGACGCTGGAGGACTTTCGGAAACGCTCTGGATATGACCCTTCCGCACCGTCCCGACGGGTCAGGGTACGAGAGGCGAGGAAAGAGGCTGAGAAGCAGCGCTGATCTATCGATCGCCTCAATCACACAATCAGCTTTGAGCAAACTCAGGCTCTGGCGCGAGCTGCTAATGTCCTGCGCCACTCAAGGGCAGCAGCCTGTCTGCGCTGTCTCATCACTGGTAAGATGATTGCAAGGGCCCGACAGAGCGCGAGTCGGCCCCAGCATCGACATCGAAACAAGTGAAGCAATTAGTTTCACGGAATCACTCGTGTCGGAATCATCGTACATTCCTCCTGCGGCAACCGGCGCATGCTAGCTCCACATGCCGCGCAACACGCTGCACCGGTTTACGGATGCCGGCCTCCCGCGCCAAGTGACGCGCGACGACGCAAAGTCATACTTCGACACCAACACGGTTAAGCATCATCAATACAGAAGCCCCGAACACTGAGGATGAATCTCGGGAACGGGGCGGCTGATGAGCACCTTGCCTGGTTCAGGACGTCAAGTCGCGGGCACGAAGCGGTAGGCGTTGTCCTTGCGCTCCGCATAGCCGACGCCGGGGTCCGACCAATGAAAGCCCAGCAACTTGATCTTATCTTTCGCCGCTCGATCCAGAAGCGCCTTACGATTGGCGATCGCCACGTCGTGCTGCATGTCGAAGCCAAACTTCTGACCGGGATGCTCAAACGAGACGATGTGGTTCGTCACAGCATCTCCAGTAATGATCAGGCCTTCGCCGCCAGCCAGTTCGAGCGAGATATGCCCGGGCGTATGCCCTGCCGTATCGAGGACACGCATGCCGGTGACGATGTCCTCCCCCGGCTTCACCAGCTTCACGCGGTCCTTGACGGCGGAAAGATCGCGCTGGGAGCCGCGGGCGAACTCATGCAGCACATCCGGCATGGTCGTGCGGTAGTTTGGATCCATCCAGAACTGCCACTCCACCGCACTCACGAAATAGGTTGCATTTGGGAACGTCAGTCCCGCGCCCGGCACGAGAGTTCCCCCCATGTGATCGGGATGGGCATGCGTGCAGACGACCTTGGTCACGGAGGCTGGATCAATTCCGGCTACCGCAAGATTGGCCGTCAGCCGACCAGCCGTGGGTTGGAATTTGTCACCGGAGCCAGTGTCGACAAGGATCAGATCCTGCCCCGCACGAATGAGCGGAATATTGGCTCGGGGCTGGACGGTGTCAGCGCTCCCGCCGAGGCGGCGGATGATGTCCGCCTGTTCGTCCGGGGCGGCTTCGGGAGCTACGATGCTGATCGGCAGGGTCAGGAAACCGTCGCTGACAACGGTAATGTCGAAGTCGCCTTGCTTGAAGGTAGTGACGGGCGCCGCGAACGCATAGCCGGACAGGAGTGGCATCGCCGCAAGTGACGTGGTCCCGAGAATGATGTGGCGGCGGGTGAGGGTGGCCTTTGTCGGTTCGGATCTCCTCATCGAGCTTTCCTCCATTTGGCAAGATGACATTGCTGGACCGTTAAAAGGTGGATTGGGCGTTGCAGGTCGCGGCGGAAGCCGTTTAGGCCTGCTCCCGCCTGACGTAGATCGGTTCAAGCTGATAGTGCTTCGAGAGGTCGTTGGCCTGATCGACGGCTTCTTGCATCGACCCGAATGGACCACTCACGGCGATGGCCGTCCCATCGATGAGCACCGTCACCATGAACTCCATCGCCCGCTCGGGCTGAACCACCTCGGACAGAGTGATGTTGTTGCTCTGGTCATCGGGAACTTCGTCGGGCATCAAGATGTGGAGGCCGGGACCGGTCATTGGGGATCCTTTGGATTCAAGGGACCACGATAGACGACGAGCTTATGTTGGGGAGGGCTTCACAGGGAAGGCGCCCCTCAATCAACGGATACAGGCATCGCCGGTTTTCACGAGAGCTTGCCACTGGGTCGCTCCGGATGCAGGCCTAACTCTGAACGAATTCCGAAAGCGCAGCATAGCAGCTTCGGAGAGAATTCGCTCCAGCGTCGGGATAGCGCTCGTTGGACTCATAACGTGTCGGGTGAACTCGTCGGAACAGCGGAGAGAGATGAAACTGACCTTCGAGAAGCCTCCATAGTGACGTTGGAACGTGGCAAGTGACTTTGCCACTGGGCAAAAAATGCCCTAAACATGCATAAGCGCACTCCAACGCCGTTATGGGCAACCTGAAGGTATGGTGTCCACGACTGGCGGGCAAACGCCTTAAGGAGGCGCGTCGACGACATCGCGACAGAGAAAACACTAACCTGGAACCACGGCTTGAGACCGTTTTGACCGCACCCACAGGCGGAATCAGGTTCCATAAGATATGTTACCAGTCTTTTTGGTGTAACCGCAAAGTTAGAATGTCCTGATACTGCGAAGCAGAAACGTCACAGCCCTGGATACGCATCTTCCATCAGGCTCGGCTGCAGCGGGAAGTCCATGGCGAGTTGGTGCTAATCGGCAGTTCGGACCAACTCGTATTCAACGATCACGGCGCTTCATGCTCGCTGTTATCGATGACGCAAAGGGCAACTGATGCAGTTGTGTTATGTGCGATTGGAAGGCGGGTGCAACTTTATTCGACAGCAATAGCTTTGAGAGCGCGCCTGACAGCGACACGGGCTGCCTCGATGTGACCGGCGGCCAGCAGTTCGTCGACAATTCTGAGCGCCATCACAGCATCGGGCCGCTGGGCCTCGTCCGAAGGAACTGCTGTCGCGCCGTGAGCCCCTGCGGCGCTCGCAAGATCGTCGCTCTGGCCCGTCAAGTACGCCGAGCTGCACTTGAGAACGGTAGCCAGGCTTGCCACCGCATCCTCACTTGGATGTTGGGAGCAACCGGTAATGATGTCCTGGATGAATCCCGCCTCTAGACCCGCTTCCAGGGAGGCCCTGCGCCACGAGATCCTGAGCGCAGAAACCCGTTCTCCGATGCGCTCTTTGAGGATCGCGTTCACACTGGGCTCCTTGGGGCAAATGTAACCCAAGCCACAAAAAGCGGGAGGCGGTTCTTCTGCGCTCTTCCCACCTACCATTTGGCTTTGGCTATCGTTGAGCGAACATAGTTAACAAAACGCTAATCCGCTGGCTGATGAGTTCTCCATAATATCAGCAGGCATCACCAATCAAAGACGTCCCACCAATATGCCTGATAGACCTATTGGTGAGGGTGGCTCACATGGCTCCCGCCGCGACAAGGATCGCTTCGATCTCCCTGTAGCCGCGACTGCGCACGTGCTGCAGCGGCTTCAAGCCGTCTCGATCCGCCAAGTTGATGTCGGCACCTGCCTTCACCAAAAGGTCGACGATCTGCTGATGACATTCGCCCCCGTCACCCAGAATGATGGCCTCCAGCAAAGCCGTCCACCCGAGATTGTTGACGTGGTCCACATCGACGCCCGCCTCGATCAAAGTGCGGACAGTGTCGACATGGCCACGCTCCGCGGCTGGGATGAGAGCAGTGCCGCCATAGCGGTTGGTGCTCTTGAGATCCGCGCCGTGCGCGAGTGTCATCTTCAGGATCTCGAGATAACCCCGCGCCGCGGCATAGAGATAGGGGCTGTCATTGATCCGATCCTTTGCATTGACATCGGCACCGGCCTCAATCAGCACCCTTGCAACCTCGATCCTGTTGCCGTGGGTTGCGATGAGCAACGCCGTGCGTCCGGCTTCATCTCTCGCATCGATGTCAGCATCGCGGGACAGAAGGGTTTGAATCTGTGCCGCATCGACATCGTTGTCTGTGACAGCGTCCAATACGTCTTTCCCGCTCGTTAATTGTCCACCGGCTGTCATCGAATGGCCCATTATGCCGAGTGCCGCAAGTATCGAGATGGCGAGACTTCTTCGCATAATCCGAACTCCTTGCAGGAGCAGTGAGCGTCTCGGCCGAAGGTCGTAACCTCAGGCACGCTCAACAGCACCGTAGACTAAACGTCCCTTGTGGAACGTTGCCCGCCGCGGAGAGCGCCGTGCGACGGCCTCGGCCGAACAGCTGGCATCAACCAGAACGAACTCAGCCGTGTCACCTGATTTCGGCCAAGCCACTTTGCCATCGTCGCTCAGCGGAAGCACATCGCCCGTGGCGATCGCGAGGGCACGCGACAGACGGAACTCGTCGCTTCCACCGTAAAGCTGGGCGCACAGGTTAGCCTTCTCCAGCATGTCACCGCTACCGAACGGTGACCAATGATCGATCACGCTGTCCGTGCCGGTCATGACCTTGACACCCTTGGCACGCAGTTGCGGCAGCGGCATTGTCCTCTGTCCAATCGGCACTGTCGACACCACGGTTACGCCCTGTGTGGCCATGCGCCCGGCCATCTCGTTCAACTCCTCGGGACGCAGAGTGGAGAGAGCGAAGGCGTGGCTGAGCGTCAGCCTGTTACGCAGCGCCGGGGTCTTCTCGACGGTTGCGATCATGTAGTTAAGAGCCGCCACGCCAGCTGGGTTGGCTTCATGAATATGGATATCGACGCCTTTGTCGTGGTCGAGCGCGATCTGGAACATCGCATCCAGTGATGCTTCCATGGCACCGTCAACATTGGTGGGATCCAAGCCGCCAACGTAGTGCACGCCCATGCTCATCGCTTCACGCATCAGCCCATCCACCTTGGAATGCAACAGGCCGTGCTGCGGGAAGGCGACGATCTCGCATTCAAAGCTGTCACGATATTCCGCCAGCGCAAGCTGCAGATGCTCCAGGCTTTTCAATCCGCTCACTGGATCGATGTTGCAGTGACTGCGCGCTATCGAGCTGCCTTGCGAGAGGAGAAGGTCAATCAGCTTCTCCGCACGCGCCTGCGAGGTCGGCAGCAGCTTCGGAAGAAGCACTTCCTCCCGCGCAATCATGTCCATGATGGTCTTGCCTTGACGGGGAAGGGGAGCCTGCCACGGTCCGCCATAGAAGGTCTTGTCCAAGTGGATGTGCATGTCCCGGAACGCAGGCAGAAGCAGCTTACCCTGTGCCTTGTAGCGCGGCAGGGCTGCGTCCAGTGCGGCACCCGCGTCGTGCACCGCTTTGATGCGACCATCCTGGATTTCCAGCGTATGGATCCCGGTCCGGGTGCCGACAACCACCTCACCCTCGTGCTCGAAGCCTTCCTCGAGGCGCACGTCACTCAAATAGTAGTGACTGTCGGTAACAGCGGTGATGTGCTGACGGGACTGATCCATGCTGGCGACAGCCTCGGCGGCCCCGCTCTGTGTGCCGCTCAAGCCTAGTATTGCGGACGCGGTTGCCAGCCCACCGGAATGACGAAGGAAGGCTCTACGGCTTTGGTGATTTGCACTTTGCACGGGTCGCTCCTGTGTGCCTATCGCTGAGGTGTAATGGGCGGCACTTGGGCCTATGTCAGCTGCCGGTTTCGGCTTGGCCGTTATAAGGCTGTCGATCGTCGCACCGCCCACGAGGAGATCCGCTCACACCGCCAAGCACTCCATACTGCAATGTTGGGAGAATAGTGCCAGCTTGCTCCATCTGGAAATTAAATGTTCAGATAGAGATTATTCATTTATTGAATAGTTATTGCAGTGATCCAGCGAGTCGCTGATGCTCGACCCACGCCTGCTGCGGACCTTTATCGCAATCACCGAAGCCGGAGGCTTTACCCGGGCAGCTGAGCGCCTGCACATGACCCAGTCGACCTTAAGTCAGCAGCTCGCCCGGCTCGAGGAAGCCGTTGGGCAGACCTTGGTGGATCGGGACGCACGCCCCATTCGCCCCTCCGCCGCAGGTGAACGCCTCCTTGGGTATGCCCGTCGGATCATGGCGCTCCAGAGCGAGGCGACGGCGGCACTGGGCAATCCGGCTGGAACAACGCCCATTCATATCGGGCTTCCGGAAGATGTCTTCAGCCGTCCCATGGCCCGACTTTTCGGCGAGTTCTCCAAGCGCCACCAGGAGATCCGTCTCGACGTCAGCGCCGGGCTGAGCCGCGACTTGACCCGGCGCTACCGTGGCGGCGAGTTCGACATCGTTGTCGTCAAGGAGCCGGCACCCAGCAACGATTGCCGGGCGAGCTTCCCCGAAGCCACAGGCTGGTTCGAGAGCAAGGATGCTCCTGATGCTTGGCCGGACCCTGTACCCCTCGTAACCTTCCCTGTTGGTGGTCTGTACCGTGAGACCATGTTCGACCGCATCGAGCGTGAGCGCCGCCATTGGTACATCGCCTTTTCAGGCAGCAGCCTCAACAACGTGCTCGTCGCCGTCGAGGCTGGTCTTGGCATAACGCTCCTCCCGGTTGCCGCGACGCTCGGGCGTCATGTCAGGCCTTATGCGCAATTCGGCGCCGAAGCTCCGATCATGGTTTCCATCTATGCCTGGGAGAGCACCGGCTTCATCGCGGAATTGGTACAACAGATCGGCGCCGCCATGTCGGAACGCAGCCGCGGTCCCGGTCGGTCGTGAGTGCTCCCCGTCAATCAAATCTGGAGGCGGGTCACCATCGTCTTCAAGCTGAACCAGCTTGAGCATTCAGGGGATGGAGGTCTCGGACCATGTGGTGCAGGCGGGAGGTGTCGAGATGGGTGTAGATCTGGGTGGTCTCGATGCCGGCATGGCCGAGCAGTCCTGTAAGACGCGCAGGCCGGTGCCGCCTGAGTGCATGTGGGTGGCAAATGCATGCCGCAGGACATGCGGCGACACCCGCTCCGGGCTCGCCAGCCCTGCGGCCACGGCAGCTTCCTTGATCTCGAGCAGGATGGCCTGGCGTGTTAAAGCCTTGGTGCTGTTGCGCACCGAGTGAAACAGCCAGGTGGAGGACGCTCTCCCAGATATGCCCGGGCCAGCTTCTGCCATTGGCTGATGGCCTCGATCGCCCGCTCATGCAAGGGCACCAGCAACATACAGGTGCCAGGTGGCGCAGCGTAGGAGGGTAATGACAGAGCCTCGCTGATGCGCATACCTGAGGCATAGAGCTTCTCGAACAACGCCGCCCGCCGGGCATAACCGGCCTGACGGTAGAGCCCGACCGAGGGATCCGCCGCAAGGGCATGAGCGGTCTCGAGCAGGGCCTCCGTCTCGGCTACTGCCAGCGCAGCATGCACAGTCGTCTAACGCTAAAGATCGAGCGGTGACGGCGATTAAGACGAGCATATGAGACTGTAAATGTGGTCGCCTATGACGAGCAAAAGCCCTCGGAGCGGTTTGCTCGCGAGGGCTTATGTGTTTTGGTTGCGGGGACAGGATTTGAACCTGTGACCTTCAGGTTATGAGCCTGACGAGCTACCGGGCTGCTCCACCCCGCGGCAGTGGTGTGCGAGTTTGGCGAAGCCAAACCCCAAGGCGTGCGAGTTTGGCGAAGCCAAACCCCAATGTCGGGCCTTCGAAGCGGACTTCGAAGGCAAACGGGAGACAAACACAAACCGCGGCGCTCGGGAAGAGACACCGCGGTGTGATTGTCAGATCGTCAAAGAGGCGGTTGTCCTTGGCAGGCCCGGCAATGACCTACTCTCCCGGGTCTTGAGACACAGTACCATCGGCGCTGAGGGGTTTAACGGCCGAGTTCGAGATGGGATCGG